>NZ_JBIVVI010000159.1:0-10800 GCF_044757675.1 Kitasatospora sp. NPDC091257 | reverse complement strand
CCCGGCCCCCGCCGAGGCCAACCCCGGGGAACCGTCTTCTCGGAAGCCCCGCCCCGCGCCCGTGGCGGGCCGGGGCGGGGTGCCCGTGCGGGCGGCCGCGGCGATGGTGCGACGGCCAAGGGAACAGGTGGGGCGGGGAAAATCCGGTGGTGGTGGGTAGGGACCGGGCGCGGCCCAGTCGGTAGGCTCCGTGACATGGAGCATGAGGTTCTCGTCCCGTTGTCCGCCGAGCCGGTCCGGCAGGCCTTGCAGGATCCGGCGCTGCTGGCGCGGAGTGTGCCGGGGCTGAGCACCGAGCCGGCCGCGGTCGGCGCCGGTGCGGCCGAGGAGATCGGCGGCCGGCTGAAGCTGCGGATCGGCGGCTCCACGATCACGTACAAGGGCGTGCTGTCGCTGATCGGGGGCCGGGAGGGCGTGCTGACCGTGTTCGCCGAGGGCGAGGAGGCCCGGGGCACCGGTGAGGTGACCGCCACCGTCCGGGTCAGCGTCGCGGACGGCGCCGAGGACGGCACCGCGGTGATCCGCTTCACCGGCGACCTGAGCGCCACCGGCCGGCTGACCGAGTTCGACGAGGAGACCCTCGACGCCACCGGCCGCCGTCTGCTGGACCGGTTCGCCGCCGCGCTGGTCGCCCCGGAGGGTGAGCAGCCGCAGGACCAGGACCAGGAGGAGGACGCCGGGCAGGACGGGTCCGGGAACGCCGGGGCCGACGCCGGTGTGGTCTTCATCGAGGACCGCCAGGACCAGCCCGGCGACGACCTGGAGGACGACCTCTCCGACCTGATCGCCTTCTCCGACGCCGATGCCGAGCGCTTCGGCCTGCCCACCGGCTCCGCCGCCGACGACGAGGACGAGGAGGACGACGTCGAGGACGGGGCCGCGGACGGCTCCGCCGAGCAGGACGGCGTCGCCGAGGAGCTCCCCGCCGAGCCGCTCTTCGCGTACGAGGAGGAGCCGGTGCTCAGCGGCCCGGTGCGCCGCAGCATCGTCGGCCGGTCCGCCGAGGAGGTGGACCACGCCCCGCCGCGCGGCCCGTACGCCCCGGCGCTGCCCGCCCGCAGCGCGCGGGCCCGGGCGGCGTCCCGCTGGGGCGGCGAGGCCGGCGGGATCGTGGTGCCGGGCACCGGCGGCCGCAGCGCGGTGCCGTGGGTGATCGGCGGCTCGGTGGCCCTGCTGGGTGGTGCCGTGGTGCTGGTCAGGGCGCTGCGCCGACGCTGAGCCCGGAGCGCCGCGGGAACCGTCAGGGCCTAGACTGAACGCTCATGAGCAACGACCGCGACGCCCTGCTGGCACAGATCAAGGACAAGGCCGTCGTGCACGGCAAGGTCACCCTCTCCTCCGGCAAGGAGGCCGACTACTACGTCGACCTGCGCCGGATCACGCTGGACGGCGTGGCCGCCCCGCTGGTCGGCCGGGTGATGCTGGACGCGACCTCGCACCTGGACTACGACGCCGTCGGCGGCCTGACCCTGGGTGCCGACCCGGTGGCCGCCTCGATGCTGCACGCCGCCGCCGCGCGCGGGCAGCAGCTGGACGCCTTCGTGGTCCGCAAGACGGGCAAGGCGCACGGCCTCCAGCGCCGGATCGAGGGCCCGGAGGTCAAGGGCCGCCGGGTGCTGGCCGTCGAGGACACCTCCACCACCGGCGGCTCGGTGCTGACCGCCGTGGAGGCGCTGCGCGAGGCGGGCGCCGAGGTGGTCGGCGTCGCGGTGATCGTGGAGCGCGGCGGCGCGGCCGCCGTGGAGGCCCAGGGCCTGGAGTACGTGACCGCCTACACCCTGGACGACCTGGGTCTCTGATCCCGTCCGGTACGACGAACGACTGAGGGCCGGTGCTGTTTCACGTGAAACAGCACCGGCCCTCGCCGTGTCCGGAGCGCCGGGAGCTCAGCCCCGCCGGTGCCGGCCGCCGCCGGCCTGGACCTGGCTCTCCTCGTCGACCTCGGCGCCGATGCCGGCCCGCTTCTTCTTCCGCTCGCGCATGATCTCGACCAGGATCGGCGAGATCGACAGCAGGACGATCAGCAGCACCGCCGGGATCAGGTACTTGTCGATCACCGGGGCGAGCGCGTCGCCGAAGAAGTAGCCGATCAGCAGCATGGACTCGGTCCACAGCACGCCGCCGATCACGTTCCAGAGGAAGAAGGTCCGGGCGGGCATCTCCAGGGTGCCGGCGACCGGGTTCAGGAAGGTGCGGATGATCGGCATGAAGCGGGCCAGCACCACGGCCTTGCCGGAGCCGAACTTGTTGAAGTACTCCTCCGCCTTCACCACGTAGTCGCGTCGGAAGATCTTCGAATCGGGCTTGTCGAACATCTTCGGCCCGACCTTGGCGCCGATCAGGTGCCCGAGCTGGGCGCCGGCGATCGCCGCGATCGGGCAGCCGATCAGCAGGACGGCGATCGGCAGCTTGGCACCGTCGCCGAGCACCGAGGAGGCCGCGTTCGAGGCGGCGACACCCGCGAGGATCAGCAGCGAGTCGCCCGGGAAGAAGAAGCCGACCAGCAGGCCGGTCTCCGCGAAGATGATCGCGATCAGCCCGATGGCGCCGAGGGACGAGATCAGGGATTTGGCGTCAAGCAGGTTGACGGCCAGCTGGTTGTAGTCCACGGGCGCAGGATAGCGGGCGCACCGTGCCGACCACGCGGGCGCACCGTGCCCACGACCCGGGCGCACCGTGCCGACGGCGCCCGGCGGGGGACGCCCCCCGGCCGCCCGCCGGAGCCGCCCGCGGCCGCCGTGCGCCCGTGCCGTGCGACGTTCCGCATGGCGGGCTCCTGCTGACCCGCGGGCACGAGTCTGGGAAGATGGCACAGGCGTCCGGTCCGCGGTGGCACACCACCCTCATGGCCGTACCGCGCAGGTCGCCGCGAACGTGCCGGAGAGCCACACCGCAACGCCGCGCGTCGGCGGGCCGGCACGGAGTCGTCACGAAGGCGTACACAGCGTCGGACAGCACCGTCCGTACGCCGCAACCCGACAGGAGCGGATCGCATGCCCATCGCAACTCCCGAGGTCTACAACGAGATGCTGGACCGGGCCAAGGCGGGCAAGTTCGCCTACCCGGCCATCAACGTCACGTCGTCGCAGACGCTGCACGCCGCACTGCGTGGTTTCGCCGAGGCCGAGAGCGACGGCATCATCCAGATCTCGACCGGTGGCGCGGAGTTCCTGGGCGGCCAGCACAACAAGGACATGGTGACCGGCGCCGTCGCGCTCGCCGAGTTCGCCCACATCGTCGCCGCCAAGTACGACGTCACCGTCGCGCTGCACACCGACCACTGCCCGAAGGACAAGCTGGACGGCTACGTCCGCCCGCTGCTGGCGGTCTCCGCCGAGCGCGTGGCCCGGGGCGAGAACCCGCTGTTCCAGTCGCACATGTGGGACGGCTCGGCCGAGACCCTCTCCGACAACCTGGGCATCGCCCAGGAGCTGCTGGCCCAGGCCGCCGCCGCCAAGATCATCCTTGAGGTCGAGATCACCCCGACCGGCGGCGAGGAGGACGGCGTCACCCACGAGATCAACGACGAGCTGTACACCACCGTCAACGACGCCGTGCGCACCGCCGAGGCGCTGGGCCTGGGCGAGAAGGGCCGCTACCTGCTGGCCGCCTCCTTCGGCAACGTGCACGGCGTGTACAAGCCGGGCAACGTCGTGCTGAAGCCGGAGCTCCTGCGCGAGCTCCAGGACGCGATCGGCAAGCAGTACGGCAGGACCGACCCGTTCGACTTCGTCTTCCACGGCGGCTCGGGCTCCAGCGCCGAGGAGATCGCCACCGCGCTGGAGAACGGCGTCGTGAAGATGAACCTGGACACCGACACCCAGTACGCCTTCACCCGCCCGGTGGCCGGCCACATGTTCGCCAACTACGACGGCGTGCTGAAGGTCGACGGCGAGGTCGGCAAGAAGAACACCTACGACCCGCGCACCTGGGGCAAGCTGGCCGAGGCCGGCATGGCCGCCCGCGTGGTCGAGGCCGCCGAGCAGCTGCGTTCGGCGGGCAAGCGCCTGAAGTGAGTCCCGCGCCCGACGCGGGGCCCACGGGCCGCGTGAGCCCCGCGCCCCGGGCGTGACGTGACGGACGGGTGCCCCCGGCGGAAACCGCCGGGGGCACCCGTCTGTCCGGGGGTGTCTACTGCTTGAGCTCCGCGTACGCCTCCGCGCTGCTGTCCTTCAGGAACTGCCAGCAGCGGGTCTCCTCCTCGGTCTCCTTGATCGCGCCGGCCGCCCGGGCGAGCGCCGCCAGGCAGCGCAGGAAGCCGCGGTTGCCGCGGTGCTCCCACGGCACCGGGCCGTGGCCCTTCCATCCGTTGCGCCGCAGCGCGTCCAGCCCGCGGTGGTAGCCGGTACGGGCGTAGGCGTACGACTCGACGTACCGGCCGGCCGCGTAGGCGTCGTCGGCGAGCATGGCCCAGGCCAGGCAGAAGACCGGGAACTCGGCCGCCACCTGGGTGGGGGAGGCCGACTCCTCCGCCAGCATCCGGTAGGGCCGCTCCTCCTCCGGGAGGAGAGTGGGTTCGGGACCGTCGAGAAGGTTCCTGTGAATCGCCATGCCCTGAAGTCTGCCACCCGAGACGCAGGGGTCAACCGCCGTCCCCGGCGGGCGCCCGTCCCGCGACGCCGAAGTCACATACGAGGCGTGTGGACATTCACCCGTTCGCCTGCCACTGTGAAGATCATGTCCGCAGCCCGATCCGTCGGCCGGCGCACCGCACCGCCCCGGAAGGGCGGTCGCCGACGCCGCAGGCCGCGACGCGGACCCGGTCCTGGCATGCTCACGGCACTCGTGCTCTCCGCCGTGGTACTGGGGGCCGCGGCGATCATGCTGTACCGCCCAGCGGGAACCCCGGCCGCCGCCCCGACCGCCCAGGCGAGGGTCGCCCCGCCGGGCGAGCAGGCCACCACGGCGGCACCGACGGCGGAGCAGGCGCCGCCCCCGGCTCCCGCCCCGGCCGACACCCCGCCGCCCGCCCCCGCCGCGCCGGACCCCGGCCCCACCAAGGGCGCGGGCACCTTCACCGTCGCCCCGGCCACCGCCAAGCCGGTCGGACGCGGCAACGTACGCCGCTACCGGATCGAGGTCGAGGACGGCATCGGCATCGACGCCCCGACCGCCGCCACGCAGATCCACGCCATCCTCGGCGACAGACGAGGCTGGACCAACGACCGCAAGAACGGCTTCCAGCTGGTCGCCGACGGCCCGTACGACTTCGCCGTGAAGATCGCCTCGCCGGCCACCGTGGACCGGATCTGCGGCGCCTCCGGGCTGGACACCCACGGCGAGGTCAACTGCAACGTCGGCAACCAGGTGCTCGTCAACTCCAAGCGCTGGAACACCGGTTCACCGCAGTTCAGCGGACCGCTGGAGGAGTACCGGGCGCTGATCGTCAACCACGAGGTGGGCCACCGGATCGGCCACGGGCACGAGGGCTGCCCGGGCGAGGGCAAGCCCGCCCCCGCGATGATGCAGCAGATCTACGGCCTCAAGGGCTGCACGCCCAACGCCTGGCCGTACTCGGCACAGGGCACGTACGTGGGCGGGCCGTCCGTCCCGTAGAACCGCGGCGGCGGGGGCGGGTCCTGGGCAGCCGCCCTAACAGAGCACCGGCAGGTACTCCCGCAGGTCGCTGCGCTCCCCCGAGGCGGACACCTCGGCCGCCTCCACCGCCGCCGCCCAGTCGGCCCGGCCGGTGGCCAGCCGGATCCAGGTCAGCGGATCGGTCTCCACCACGTTGGGCGGGGTGCCCCGGGTGTGCTTCGGCCCCGGTACCGCCTGGACGACCGCGAACGGCGGGACGCGCAGCTCGACGGCGCCGCCGGGCACCTGCCCGGCGAGGGCGTCGGCCAGCATCCGGGAGACGGTGGCGAGGGCCTCGCGGTCGTGCGGGAAGGCGTCCAGGCCGAGCGCGTCGGCCAGGTCGTCGGCGTGCACCACGGCCTCGATCAGCCGGGTCACCAGGTAGTCGCTCAGGAGCATCGGATGGCCGCTCAGGAAGGTCACCCGCCGCTCCGGTTCCGCCGCGGCCCGGCTGTCGAGCACGGCCAGCACGGCGTCGAGCGACCGGTCGAACTCGGCGACCACCTCCTTGGGCGGGCCGGCGAACCCGGCCGCCGTGTGCTCCGTGGTCGCGGCGTCGACGAAGCCGGCCATCGTTCCGGCCAGCGTCGCGTAGTCGGCCAGCGGGAGCACCGGCCCGTCCACCTCCGGCAGGTCCAGCACGGCGGACAGCTGGCTCAGCGCCAGGCTCAGGTGGGTCACCAGCTCCCGCACCCTCCAGGAGCCGAGCCGGGTCGGCCGTTCCAGATCGGACTCCGTCAGCTGGTGCACGACCACGCGCACCGCCTCGCTCTGCGCCGTCAACGCGGCGCTCACCTTCTGCGGCTGATACGTACGGGACTTGGCAGGCATGGGCGTCAACATACGCCGAGGGGCGGGTGGTTCACCAGAGAACCACCCGCCCCTCGTCGACCGTGCGTCAGGCCAGCAGGGCCTCGATGACACCGGTGCGGGCGTCCTTCAGCTCGGCCAGCGAGACGCTGAACTGGCCCTGGACGTCCAGGCTTTCGCCGTCCACGACACCGATCCGGGTGGCCGGCAGGCCGCGCGCGGTGCACATGTCGTTGAACCGGAGCTCCTCGCTGCGCGGCACCGCCACGACGGCGCGGCCGGCCGACTCCGAGAACAGCAGGACGAACGGGTCCTGGCCCTCGGGCAGAACGATCCGCGCACCGTGGCCGCCCTTGAGGCAGCTCTCCACCAGCGCCTGACCGAGACCGCCGTCGGACAGGTCGTGCGCGGCGTCGATCATGCCGTCGCGCGAGGCGGCGATCAGGATCTCGCCGAGCAGCCGCTCGCGCTCCAGGTCCACCGCGGGCGGCAGGCCGCCGAGGTGGTCGTGGACGGCCTGCGACCAGGCCGAGCCGCCGAGCTCGTCCGCCGTGTCGCCGAGCAGGTAGAGCAGCTGCCCCTCCTCGGCGAAGGCCAGCGGGGTGCGCCGGGTGACGTCGTCGATGACGCCGAGCACCGCGACCACCGGGGTCGGGTGGATGGCGACCTCGCCGGTCTGGTTGTACAGCGAGACGTTTCCGCCGGTGACCGGGGTGCCGAGCACCAGGCAGGCGTCGGCCAGGCCGCGGGTGGCCTCGGCGAACTGCCACATCACGTCCGGGTCCTCGGGGGAGCCGAAGTTGAGGCAGTCGGAGACGGCGAGCGGCTTGGCACCGCCGGCCGCGACGTTGCGGTACGCCTCGGCCAGGGCCAGCTGGGCGCCGGTGTACGGGTCCAGCTTGGCGAAGCGGCCGTTGCCGTCGGTGGCGACCGAGACGCCGAGGTTGGTCTCGTCGTCGATCCGGATCATGCCCGAGTCCTCGCCGTGCGAGAGCACGGTGTTGCCGAGCACGTAGCGGTCGTACTGGTCGGTGATCCAGGACTTGGAGGCCTGGTTCGGGTGGCTCGCGACCTTCAGCAGGTCGGCCTTGAGGCCCTCGCCGGTGGTCGGGCGGGCCAGCCGCTCGGCGGTCGGGGCGTCGGCCTGCAGCGCGTCCTGCCAGCTCGGGCGGGCGTACGGGCGCTCGTAGGTCGGGCCCTCGTGGGCGACGGTGCGCGGCGGGACGTCCACCACGAGCTCGCCGTGCCAGAAGATCTCCAGGCGCTCGCCGTCGGTCACCTCACCGATGACGTTGGCGATGACGTCCCACTTCTCGCAGATCTCCAGGAAGCGGTCGACCTTGTCGGGCTCCACGATCGCGCACATGCGCTCCTGCGACTCGCTCATGAGGATCTCCTCCGGCGAGAGCGTGTGGTCGCGCAGGTGCACGGTGTCGAGCTCGATCCGCATGCCGCCGGAGCCGGCCGAGGCCAGCTCGCTGGTGGCGCAGGACAGACCGGCGCCACCGAGGTCCTGGATGCCCTTGACGAGCTTCTCCCGGAAGATCTCCAGGGTGCACTCGATCAGGAGCTTCTCCTGGAACGGGTCGCCGACCTGGACGGCCGGGCGCTTGGCCGGCTTGCTGTCGTCGAAGGTCTCGGAGGCGAGCACCGAGACGCCGCCGATGCCGTCACCGCCGGTGCGGGCGCCGTACAGGATGACCTTGTTGCCGGCGCCGGAGGCCTGCGCGAGGTGGATGTCCTCGTGCTTCATGACGCCCACGCACAGCGCGTTGACCAGCGGGTTGCCCTGGTAGCAGGAGTCGAAGACGACCTCGCCGCCGATGTTCGGCAGGCCCAGGCAGTTGCCGTAGCCGCCGATGCCCGCGACGATCCCGGGCAGCACGCGCCGGGTGTCCGGGTGGTCGGCCGCACCGAAGCGCAGCGGGTCCATCACGGCGACCGGGCGGGCGCCCATCGCCAGGATGTCGCGCACGATGCCGCCGATGCCGGTGGCCGCGCCCTGGTAGGGCTCGATGTACGACGGGTGGTTGTGCGACTCGACCTTGAAGGTGACCGCGTACCCCTGGCCGACGTCGACGACGCCGGCGTTCTCGCCGATGCCGACGAGCATCGCGTCCGAATCCGGCTTCTTCTCGCCGAACTGCTTCAGGTGGACCTTGCTGCTCTTGTACGAACAGTGCTCCGACCACATGACCGAGTACATGGCGAGTTCGGCGCCGGTCGGGCGGCGGCCGAGGATCTCCCGGATGCGCGCGTACTCGTCCTCCTTGAGGCCGAGCTCGGCCCAGGGCTGGGCGGCGTCCGGGGTCTGCTCGGCGTTCTTGACGGTGTCGAGGCTCATCAGGCGTTCACCAGCTGCTTCAGGACGGAAGTGAAGAAGCCCAGGCCCTCGGTGGTCGGGCCGGTGAGCGGCTCCACGGCGTGCTCCGGGTGCGGCATCAGGCCGACGACATTGCCGGCGGCGTTGGTGATGCCGGCGATGTCGCGGTACGAACCGTTCGGGTTGACGTCCAGGTAACGGGCGACGACCCGGCCCTCCGCCTCCAGTTCGTCCAGCACCCGCTCCTCGGCGACGAAGCGGCCCTCGCCGTTCTTCAGCGGGACGACGATTTCCTGGCCGACCGAGTAATCCCGGGTCCAGGCGGTGCCGGCGTTCTCGATGCTCAGCTTCTGGTCGCGGCAGATGAAGTGCAGCGAGTCGTTCCGGGTGAGCGCCCCGGGCAGCAGGTGCGATTCGCAGAGCACCTGGAAGCCGTTGCAGATACCGAGCACCGGCATTCCGAGCTTCGCCTGCTCGATGACGGTCTCCATCACCGGCGAGAAGCGGGAGATCGCACCGCAGCGCAGATAGTCGCCGTAACTGAATCCGCCGGGCAGGACGACGGCGTCGACCTGGTGGAGATCCTTGTCACGGTGCCACAGGGCGACCGGCTCGGCGCCGGCGAGGCGGACCGCCCGCTGGGCGTCGCGGTCGTCGAGGGAGCCGGGGAAAGTGACGACGCCGACGCGGGTGGTCACTTGCCCTCCTCCTCGACCCGGACGGTGAAGTCCTCGATCACGGTGTTGGCGAGAAAGGTCTCGGCGGCTTCGCGGATACGGGCGAGCGCCGCGTCGTCGACCGGGCCCTCCACATCCAGCTCGAAACGCTTGCCCTGGCGGACGTCGGCGATCCCGGTGAATCCGAGGCGGGGCAGTGCACGCTGCACCGCCTGTCCCTGGGGGTCGAGGATCTCCGGCTTGAGCATGACGTCGACTACGACGCGTGCCACTGGCACTCCCGGTGGTGTCTTCGGTGAGGCGGGGGAACTCCAGACTACCGGTGGTTTCGGGCAGGATTGCTGGCCGGGGATAGCGACGCGCGTAGACCCGAGCCCCTTACGCCACAAGGGATCCGGACCCCTCACCCGCCGCCCGGGCCGACCGGTTTCCGTGGATTCGGCACTCGGAACGGCCCCGTCCGGAGAACACCCGAATACGGCACTTGGGGACAGAACCGCCCGTCCCGCACATCGGTATCCAGGAGTCCCGCGAAGAGACGTGAATATCCGGAAAAGAATGCCGGACTCTTCGATTTCTGCCCCCTTCGGGTGCAGAATAGGGCCACCTGTCGCGGCAAGTGCTGCGTATCAGGCGAGCCACCCGGCGCGCCCGTACGCGCTTGCGCGAGTTGGTGCACATCAGGCCCCGGTACCCCCTCGGACCGGCGGCCGAATTGCCCGAGAGGATTGACACCCATGGCACAGCGTGTAGTTGTCACGCTCTCCGACGACCTGGACGGCGGCTCCGCCGCGGAAACCGTCCACTTCGGCGTCGACGGAAAGTCGTACGAGATCGACCTGTCCGTGGACAACGCGGAAAAGCTGCGGGAGGCCCTCGCTCCGTTCGTCGCCGCCGGCCGCCGCCAGAGCCGCACCGGAAAGTCCTTCCGCCGCACCGCCCTCACCCCGGACCCGGCCGCCGTCCGCGCCTGGGCCCTGTCCCGCGGGATGGAACTGCCGGCCCGTGGCCGCATCCCCAAGCACGTGTACGAGGCGTTCGCCGAGGCGAACTGAGCCTCGCGGGAGTCCGCTCCCCGGTCGCCCCGCCCGCCCTGACCGAAAGGGTGGGGCGACCACCCCGAACGATGCTGTAGAGTATTCCTCGTCGCCGCAACGGAGAGATCCGAAGAGGCGGCGGGTGCCCCACCAGGCACCATGCGGACGTGGCTCAGTTGGTAGAGCATCACCTTGCCAAGGTGAGGGTCGCGAGTTCGAATCTCGTCGTCCGCTCGCAGTGCGCGAGCACAGCACAACTCAATAGTTTGACCTGCGGACGTGGCTCAGTTGGTAGAGCATCACCTTGCCAAGGTGAGGGTCGCGAGTTCGAATCTCGTCGTCCGCTCCGATCCGAAGGGCCCCCTCGTGCGAGGGG
>NZ_JBIVVI010000158.1:0-10886 GCF_044757675.1 Kitasatospora sp. NPDC091257 | reverse complement strand
GTGTCCGTGGGGGCGCCGCCGGGGGCCTGCCCCTTGTCCAGGTCGGGCTTTCCGGGCGTGGTCACGCCGCCTCCTGCTCGGTGAGCTGGGAGAGCACGATCTCCCGGTACGTCGGGTTGTCGGCCATCAGCTCGTGGTGGGTTCCGGTGCCGACGACGGCGCCCTCGTCGAGGACGACGATCCGGTCGGCGTCGCGGATGGTGGACACGCGCTGGGCGACGATCAGGACGGTGGCGTCGGAGGTCTCGCGGGCGAGGGCCTTGCGGAGCTTGGCGTCGGTGGCGTAGTCGAGCGCGGAGAAGGAGTCGTCGAAGAGGTAGACGGATGGCCGGCGGACCAGGGTCCGGGCGATGGCCAGGCGTTGGCGCTGGCCGCCGGAGACGTTGCCGCCGCCCTGGGCGATGGGGGCGTCGAGGCCTTCGGGCAGCTTCTCGACGAACTCCTTGGCCTGGGCGATCTCCAGGGCGTGCCAGAGCTCCTCGTCGGTGGCGTCGGGCCGGCCGTAGCGGAGGTTGCTGGCGACGGTGCCGGAGAAGAGGTAGGGCTTCTGCGGGACGATGCCGACGTTCTCGGCGAGCGCGGCGGGGGCGAGTTCGCGGACGTCGACGCCGTCGAGCAGGACCTGGCCGGAGGTGGCGTCGAAGAGCCGGGGGACGAGGCCGAGCAGGGTGGACTTGCCGCTGCCGGTGGAGCCGATGATCGCGGTGGTCTCGCCGGGGCGGGCGGTGAGGTCGATGGCGCGCAGCACCGAGGCCTCGGCGCCGGGGTAGCGGAAGTCGACGTCGCGCAGTTCCAGGTTGCCGCGGCGCAGCACC
This sequence comes from Kitasatospora sp. NPDC091257, assembly GCF_044757675.1. Lineage (NCBI taxonomy): Bacteria > Bacillati > Actinomycetota > Actinomycetes > Kitasatosporales > Streptomycetaceae > Kitasatospora > Kitasatospora sp. NPDC091257. Next base: position 10,071 of record NZ_JBIVVI010000158.1, on the reverse strand, counting down.
TTCTGGACGGGCTCGGTGGGCGGGACGACGCTGCTGTGGGTGCCGAGGACCTCCTCGATGCGTTCGGCGCAGACCTCGGCGCGCGGCACCATCATGAACATGAAGGTGGCCATCATGACGCTCATCAGGATCTGCATCAGGTAGGAGAGGAACGCGGTGAGCGCGCCGATCTCCATGGCGCCGCTGTCGATGCGGTGGGCGCCGAACCAGAGCACGGCGACGCTGGAGACGTTCACCACCAGCATGACGGTGGGGAACATGATGGACATCAGCCGGCCGACCTGGCGGGCGACCTGGGTGAGGTCCTCGTTGGCGTCGGCGAAGCGGGCCTGCTCCTGGTCGTCCTTGACGAAGGCGCGGATGACCCGGATGCCGGTGATCTGCTCGCGCAGGACCCGGTTCACGGTGTCGATCCGCTCCTGCATGCTGCGGAACCGGGGGCGCAGCGCGCGGACCAGCAGGACCACGACGACGCCGAGCGCGGGGATGACGGCGAGCAGCAGGCCGGACAGCGGGACGTCCTGGTTGAGCGCCATGATGATGCCGCCGACGCACATGATCGGCGCGGCGACCATGAGCGTGAAGCTCATCAGGGCGAGCATCTGGACCTGCTGGACGTCGTTGGTGGTCCGGGTGATCAGCGAAGGGGCGCCGAACTGGCCGACCTCGCGGGCGGAGAAGCTCTGCACCCGGTCGAAGACGGCGGCGCGGACGTCCCGGCCGAAGGCCATGGCGGTGCGCGCGCCGATGAAGACGGCGCCGACCGAGCACAGGGCCTGGAGGACGGTGACGGCGATCATCACCCCGCCGACGCGCAGGATGTAGCCGGTGTCGCCCTTGACCACGCCGTCGTCGATGATGTCGGCGTTGAGCGTCGGCAGGTAGAGCGCCGCGAGGGTGGACACCAGCTGGAGCAGTACCAGCAGGGTGATCGGTCGGGAGTACGGGCGCAGGTACGCCCTCAGCAATCTGATCAGCACTAGCACACTCTTGTCGTCGCCGGTCGGGTTCGCACCCCAATTCTCCGTGTTCTGTAGCGTCGTACAGGTCATTCGGCGTGCGGGAGCCGGAGGTTTGCCGGGCCTTTGCCGAACGGACGGGTCCGGCACCGGTGGCGCGGGGGCGTGCCGTCGGGCGCTGCCCTCTTACGGAATGACCGGTTTCCCCCTAGGCTGCTGATTGCCCCTTTGTTACTGACCGGTACCGTTCAGGTGAACCGGGGCCCGGCGACCGCCCCCACGGACGCCGCGACAATCCAGACGGCCACCCGCCCCCGGAGGTCCTCGTTGAGTTCCGCGCAGTCCCTGATCGGCTCCGGCAGGTCCGACCTCGTCGCCGGGCGTCCGGCCTCCGTCGCCCACCTGTTCCTGGAGCGGGTCGCCCTGACCCCGAACGCCGAGGCCTACCGCTACCCCTCGCCCGTGGACGAGCAGGCCGCCGACGGCGCGCCCGGCGCCGAGCAGTGGCGTTCGCTCACCTGGGCGCAGACCGCGACCCGGGTCAAGGCCGTGGCCGCCGGCCTGATGGCACTCGGCATCCACCCCGAGGACCGGGTGGCCCTGGCCTCCTCGACCCGGCTGGAATGGATCGTCGCCGACCTCGGCGCCATGTGCGCGGGCGCCGCGATCACCACCGTCTACCCGAGCACCAACGCGGACGAGACGGCGTTCATCCTCTCCGACTCCGGTTCCCGGGCGCTGTTCGCCGAGAACGCGGCCCAGCTGGCCAAGGCCGTCGAGCAGCTCGACCAGCTGCCCGAGCTGCGCACCGTGATCCTCTTCGACGCGCCCGCCGAGGCCCCCGAGAGCGCCGGCCTGGAGCTGCTCACCCTCGCGGAGCTGGAGGAGCGCGGCGCCCGGTACCTGGCGGAGCACCCGGACGCGGTGGAGAAGGCCGTCGACGGGCTCGACAAGGAGCAGCTGGCCACCCTCATCTACACCTCCGGAACCACCGGCCGCCCCAAGGGCGTGCGCCTGGTGCACGACTGCTGGGCGTACGAGGGCCGGGCGCAGGAGGCCAGCGGACTGCTGGGCCCCGACGACGTGCAGTTCATGTGGCTGCCGCTGTCGCACGTGTTCGGCAAGACGCTGATCTCCGGGCAGATCGCCACCGGGCACGTGATGGCGGTGGACGGCCGGGTGGACCGGATCATCCACAACCTGCCGGTGATCCGGCCGACCATCATGGCCTCGGCCCCGCGCATCTTCGAGAAGGTCTACAACGGCATCGCGGGCAAGGCCCGGGCCGAGGGCGGCGCCAAGTACAAGATCTTCCTGTGGGCGGCCAAGGTCGCCCGCGAGCACGCCCGGGCGGTCCAGGAGAGCCGGGTGGCCACCGGCACCGAGACGGCCCCGCTGGGCCTGCGGGCGCAGCACGCGCTCGCCGACAAGCTGGTGTACGCGAAGATCCGGGCGGCCTTCGGCGGCCGGCTGCGCGGTGCGGTCTCCGGCAGCGCCGCGCTCGCCCCGGAGATCGGCTACTTCTTCATCGGCGCCGGCGTGCCGATCCTGGAGGGCTACGGCCTGAGCGAGACCAGCGCCGGCTCCTGCGTCAACCGCGCGGAGGACGTGCGGATCGGCACGGTGGGCCGCCCGCTGCCCGGCACCGAGGTGCGGATCGCCGAGGACGGCGAGATCCTGCTGCGCGGCCCGGGCGTCATGCGCGGCTACCACAACCTGCCGGAGAAGACCGCCGAGGTGCTGGAGTCGGACGGCTGGTTCCACACCGAGGACATCGGTGAGCTCACCCCGGACGGCTTCCTGCGGATCACCGACCGCAAGAAGGACCTGTTCAAGACCTCCGGCGGCAAGTACGTGGCGCCCAGCGAGGTCGAGGGCAAGTTCAAGGCGGTCTGCCCGTTCGTCAGCAACATCCTGGTGATCGGCAACGGCCGCAACTTCTGCACCGCGCTGATCGGCCTGGACGAGGCGGTCCTCCTGCCGTGGGCCGCCGAGCGCGGCCTGGCCGGCAAGAGCTACGCCGAACTGGCCGCCGAGCCGGCCGTGCACCAGCTGATCGAGGGCTTCGTCAAGCGGGTCAACGCCGACCTCCAGCGCTGGCAGACGATCAAGAAGTTCCACCTGCTGCCGCGCGACCTGGACATCGAGCACGGCGAGCTCACCCCGAGCCTGAAGATCAAGCGCCCGGTGGTCGAGCGGACCTACGCGGACGCCGTGGCGGCCATGTACGCGGGCGCCAACGAGGCCTGAGCCGCCCCGCCCCGTACGGCTCACCCGAACGGGTGCGCCGTACGGGACAATGGGCTCATGCCCTCCGCACTCCCCGACGGCGATCCGGTGCCGTCCGACGGTTCCCTGCCCGCGCACGCCCTCGACGGGCTGGGCGACCGGCCGTTCGGCTTCTACCTGCACGTCCCGTACTGCGCCAGCCGCTGCGGCTACTGCGACTTCAACACCTACACCGCCACCGAGCTGCGCTCCTCCGGGGCGGTCGCCTCGCAGGACACGTACGCGGACAACGTGGTCGCCGAGATCCGCCTCGCCCGGAAGGTGCTGGGGGACACGGACCTCCCGGTGCGGACCGTCTTCCTCGGCGGCGGCACCCCGACCCTGCTGCCCGCCCGCGACCTGGTGAAGATGCTCGCCGCGATCCGCGAGGAGTTCGGGCTCGCCGAGGACGCCGAGGTCACCACCGAGGCCAACCCGGAGTCGGTCGACCCGGCGTACCTGGCCGAACTGCGGGAGGGCGGCTACAACCGGCTCTCCTTCGGCATGCAGAGCGCCCGCCCGCACGTCCTGAAGCTGCTCGACCGCCACCACACCCCGGGCCGCCCCGAGGCCTGCGTGGCCGAGGCCCGCGCGGCCGGCTTCGAGCACGTCAACCTCGACCTCATCTACGGCACCCCCGGCGAGTCCGACGACGACTGGCGGGCCTCCCTGGACGCCGCCATCGGCGCCGGGCCCGACCACGTCTCCGCGTACTCGCTGATCGTCGAGGAGGGCACCCGGCTCGCCGCCCGGGTCAAGCGCGGCGAACTGCCGATGATCGACGACGACGTGCACGCCGACCGCTACCTGATCGCCGAGGAGGCGCTCGCCGCCGCCGGCTACTCCTGGTACGAGGTCTCCAACTGGGCCACCGCCCCCGAGGGCCGCTGCCGCCACAACGAGCTGTACTGGACCGGCGCCGACTGGTGGGGCGCCGGCCCCGGCGCCCACAGCCACGTCGGCGGCGTCCGCTGGTGGAACGCCAAGCACCCCGCCGCCTACGCCCAGGCCCTCGCCGAGCAGCGCACCCCGGCGCTGGCCCGCGAGGTGCTGGCCGAGGAGGACCGCCGCGTCGAGCGCATCCTCCTGGAGCTGCGCCTGGTCGACGGCATCCCCCTCGACCTGCTCGCCGACACCGGCCGCAAGGCGGCGGACCGGCACCTCGCCGACGGCCTCCTCGCCGCCGGTCCCTACGAGCAGGGCCGCGCCGCACTGACCTTGCAGGGACGGCTGTTGGCCGACGCGGTGGTACGTGACCTGGTGGACTGATTGTCGTTAACGTGGTGTCAGCCGTCGGAGGGAGAGCGCCATGACCGCCATCGATGATCGGATGACCGGGATCTTCGAGAACCTGGAGGTGCCGGAAGGCGTCAAGGCCGAGCTCATCAGGGGGGAAATCGTGATGATGGCCGGGCCTGACATGGTCCACAACCTCATCGTCCTGGCGATTCAGCACCAGCTTCCGTACGGTCGGTGGCGCCCTCTCACCACGCAGGACCTGGGGATCCCCGGCCAGGCCAGCGAACCTCAGCCCGACCTGGTCGTCTTCGAACGCGGGGCGGTCGAGGAGCACGGACGGCTACTGCCGTCGCCGGCGGTCTCCCTGGTGGTCGAGGTGGTGTCGAAGACCAGTGTCGACCGCGACTACCGGACCAAGCGGGAGCTCTATGCCGAGGGCACTGTCCCCGCGTATCTGATCGTCGACCCGATCAAGGGAGTGTGTGTGCTGCTGACCGAGTTGGGTCAGGAGCCCGGCTCCGGTCTCCCGAGGTACATGTCCGAGCGGACCAGTAAGTTCGGCGAGCCCGTCCCCATCGAGCTGCTTGAAATCAATCTGGACACCACGGACTTTCAGAAATACGTCTGACCGGCCTCACTCCGGCAGGGCCGTGAAGTCGATCAGCTCCTCCACCCGGCCCAGCAGTTCGGGCTCAAGGTCCCTGTAGCTGTTCACCTTCGACAGGATGTGCTTCCAGGCCGCCGGGGTGTCCACCGGCCAGCCGAGGCGGCGGCAGGTGCCCTCCTTCCAGTCCTCGCCCCGCGGGACGGCGGGCCAGCCGGGGATGCCCACGCTGGAGGGCTTCACGGCCTGCCAGATGTCGATGTAGGGGTGGCCGGCGACCAGCACCGAGTCGCCGGTGACCTGGGCGGCGATGCGGTGCTCCTTCGTCCCCGGCAGCAGGTGGTCGACCAGGACGCCGAGGCGGCGGCCGGGGCCGGGGGCGAAGTCGGCGACGATCGCGGGCAGGTCGTCGATGCCGCGCAGGTACTCGACGACGACGCCCTCGGTCCGCAGGTCGTCGCCCCAGACCCGCTCGACCAGCTCGGCGTCGTGCCGGCCCTCGACGTAGATCCGGGACTCGCGGGCGACCCGGGCGCGGGCGTTCGGGACGGCGACGGAGCCGGAGGCGGTGCGGCCCGGCGTCCGGGCGGGAGCCGGGCCGGCCGGGCGGACCAGGGTGACGGCCCGGCCCTCCAGCAGGAAGCCGCGCGGCACCAGCGGGAACACCCGGTGCTTGCCGAACCGGTCCTCCAGGGTGACGGTGAACCCCTCGGCGGTCTTCTCGCAGCGCACCACCGCCCCGCAGAAGCCGGTCGCCGCCTCCTCGACCACCAGGTCCCGCTCGGCGGGCACCTCCGGGGCGGGCTGCTGCTTCTTCCACGGCGGGGTCAGGTCGGGTCCGTACTGGCGGCTGCGCATACGGGTGATCATAGGGACGGCGGACGGTGTGTCAGAGGCCCGGCGCGCCCCAGACCGGGAACCAGCGGCTCAGGTCCTTCTCCAGCCGCAGGTCGTTCCCCAGCATCGCGTTGACCTGCAGCTCCAGTGGGCTGTTGCGCTTCTCCCCGCCGCCGGGCATCGGGGCGAAGGGGTAGAACGTCCCGCGCTTGTAGAGGTAGACCAGGGCCAGCGACCGCCCCTGCGGATCGCGGAAGCCGACCAGCGAGCAGAGCAGCTGCGGCCCGAAGCCGTTCGCCTCCAGCTCGCTGTTGACCGCGTGCAGGTCGTTGACCAGCTCCGGCAGCTCCTCGGGCCGGTGCCGGGCGAGCAGCCAGGAGTAGCCGTAGTCGTCCTTGGAGGCCTCCACCGGGACGCCGCCGCGCTCGGTGTCGGCGTCCAGCAGGGCCCGGACCTGCTGCTCGACCTGGACGAAGGCCGCACCCTCGACGGCCGCGAAGCAGACCGAGCCGAGCCCGGTGGGGGTGAACCCGGCCCCGGCCTCCAGGGTGAGCGCGGCGGACGGCACGCCGAACAGCTGGTCGAGGTCGGGTTTGACGGGCTTGGTGCGGCCGAACAGGGTGTCCAGGATTCCCACGGCGGTCCTTTCGCGTCAGGGGCTCGGCGGGTTCAGCGGCCGAGCTGCTCGGAGATCCTCGCCAGCTGCTCCAGCCGCTTCTCCAGGCTGGGGTGGGTGGAGAACAGCTGCGAGGCGGCCTCCCGGGCGCTCAGCGCGGGGGCGAAGTAGAAGGCGTTGTACGGCTGCGCCTGGCGCAGGTCCTTGCTGGGGATGGCCGCGATCTGCCCGGTCACCTTGGTGAGCGCCGAGGCCAGGGCGCTGGGCCGGCCGGTGAGCTGGGCGGCGGCCCGGTCGGCGGCCAGTTCGCGGTAGCGGGAGAGCAGCCGGGTGAGCAGGAAGCTGATCGCGTAGACGACGATCGACACCAGCGGGATGATCAGCGCCAGGATGGCGGCGTTCTGGTCGTTGTTGTTGCGCCCGCCGCCCATGAAACCGCCGTACACGGCGATCCGGGTCATCGCCCCGGCGAGGACGCCGAGGAACCCGGCGATCGTCATCACCGCGACGTCCCGGTGGGCGACGTGCGACAGCTCGTGCGCGAGGACTCCCTCCAGTTCCTCCGGTTCCAGCCGGCGCAGCAGCCCGGTGGTCACGCAGATCACCGCGTTCTGCGGGTTGCGGCCGGTGGCGAAGGCGTTCGGCATGTCGTTGTCGGCGACCGCCACCCGCGGTTTGGGCATGTCGGCCAGGGCGCAGAGCCGGTCGACGGTGCCGTGGAGTTGGGGGAACTGTTCCGGGGACACCTGGTGGGCGCCCATCGCCCGTTCGGTGATCTTGTCGCTGAACCAGAACTGGGCCACGAACAGCCCGCCGGAGATCAGGACGATCAGTGGCCAGGCGCCGCGCAGCAGCGCGATCAGCAGGCCGGTGAAACCGACGTACAGCAACCCGATCACGAACATCGTCGCGACCATGCGGCCGGTCAGGCCGCGGTCGGGCGCGAAACGGGTGTGCTGGCCCGAGCTCGACATCGCTTGCTCCTCCGTTCGCCGTCGCTTTCGATGCTGCCACCCGGACGGCCTCCCGGCACCACCCCGGTGCCGGGAGGATCGAACCGCCGGGGCCCCGCGGGCCGTGTCCGGAACTGCGGGGAGGATCACGCCCCTCGGGCCGTTCCTGCCGTGGGACCCGGGCCTTACACTGGCAGGTACGGTTCTGGCACTCGTAGGTTCAGAGTGCCAAGACCGGGGGCCTCCCGGAGCGGCCCGCAGCAGCGAGGGACACAGTCGGACAACGTGCGAAGACGGAGGTGCGTGCCCCATGGCCGGTGAGGTCCGCCAGCTGGACGAACGCAAGCTCGCCGTACTCCGCGCGATCGTGCAGGACTACGTGGGCACCGAGGAGCCGGTCGGCTCCAAGGCCCTGGTGGAACGGCACAACCTCGGGGTCTCGCCGGCGACCGTCCGCAACGACATGGCGGCGCTGGAGGAGGAGGGCTACATCCACCAGCCGCACACCAGCGCCGGCCGTATCCCGACCGACAAGGGGTACCGCCTCTTCGTCGACAAGCTCGCCGAGATCAAGCCGATGAGCGCCCCCGAGCGCCGGGCCATCCGGCACTTCCTGGACGGCGCGGTCGACCTGGACGACGTGGTCGCCCGCACCGTGCGGCTGCTCGCCCAGCTGACCCGGCAGGTCGCGGTGGTGCAGTACCCCTCGCTGACGCGCTCCACCGTCCGGCACATCGAGCTGGTGGCGCTGGCCCCGGCCAAGGTGATGCTGGTACTGATCACCAACACCGGCCGGGTCGAGCAGCGGATGGTCGACTGCCCGGGCTCGGTCGGCGAGACGGTGCTGGCGGACCTGCGGGCCCGGATCAACGCGAGAGCCGCCGGCCGGCGCCTCCCGGAGGTCCCGGGGCTGCTGGAGGAGCTGCCGGCGCTGTTCGAACAGGCCGACCGGCCGACGGTCAGCACGGTCCTGGCGACCCTGTTCGAGACGCTCGCCGAGCAGAACGAGGAGCGGATCATGCTGGCCGGCACGGCCAACCTGACCCGTTTCGGGCACGACTTCCCGCTCACCATCCAGCCGGTGCTGGAGGCCCTGGAGGAGCAGGTCATCCTGCTCCGCCTCCTGGGTGAGACCGCGGACGCCGCGATGACGGTCCGGATCGGGCGGGAGAACGCCTATGAAGGGCTGAATTCCACCTCGATCGTTTCGGTCGGCTACGGTTCGGGCGACGAGAGCGTGGCGAAACTGGGTGTGATCGGTCCGACCCGGATGGACTACCCCGGCACAATGGGGGCGGTGCGAGCGGTGGCGCGGTACGTGGGCCAGATCCTGGCCGAGTCCTAGCAAGGGCCACCGTTAGAATTTCAACGGTGGCGTCCAGTCGCAGCACTACTACAGGCGGAACAAGCGGAGCATTTGGTGGCCACGGACTACTACGCGGTACTCGGCGTCCGACGGGATGCGGGGCAGGACGAGATCAAGAAGGCGTTCCGGCGCCTGGCACGCGAACTGCACCCGGACGTCAACCCGGACCCGAAGACGCAGGAGCGGTTCAAGGAGATCAACGCCGCCTACGAGGTGCTCTCCGACCCGCAGAAGCGTCAGGTCTACGACCTCGGCGGGGACCCGCTGTCCCCGGGCGGCGGCGGTGCCGGCGGCTTCGGCGCCGGCGCGGCGGGCTTCGGCTTCTCCGACATCATGGACGCCTTCTTCGGCGCCGCGGCCGGCCAGCGCGGCCCGCGCTCGCGCACCCGCCGCGGCCAGGACGCCATGATCCGGCTGGAGATCACCCTGGAGGAGGCCGCGTTCGGCACCACCAAGGAACTCCAGGTCGACACCGCCGTCACCTGCACCACCTGCAGCGGCGAGGGCGCGGCCCCCGGCACCTCGGCGCAGACCTGTGACATGTGCCGCGGCAAGGGCGAGGTCTCCCAGGTCACCCGGTCCTTCCTGGGCCAGGTCATGACCTCCCGCCCCTGCCCGCAGTGCCAGGGCTTCGGCACCGTCGTGCCGACCCCGTGCCCGGAGTGCGCCGGCGACGGCCGCGTGCGCGCCCGCCGCACCCTGACCGTCAAGATCCCGGCCGGGGTCGACAACGGCACCCGGATCCAGCTGGCCGGCGAGGGCGAGGTCGGCCCCGGCGGCGGCCCGGCCGGCGACCTGTACGTCGAGATCGCCGAGACCACCCACGCCATCTTCCAGCGGCGCGGGGACGACCTGCACTGCACCGTCACCATCCCGATGACGGCGGCCTCGCTCGGCACCCGGGTGCCGCTGCAGACCCTGGACGGCCTGGAGGAGGTCGACATCCGGCCCGGCACCCAGTCCGGCCAGTCGATCCCGCTGCACGGCCGGGGCATCACCCACCTGCGCGGCGGCGGCCGGGGCGACCTGATAGTGCACGTCGAGGTGAAGACGCCCACCAAGCTCGACGCCGAGCAGGAGGAGCTGCTGCGCCGCCTCGCGGTGCTGCGCGGCGAGGAGCAGCCGTCCGGCCAGTTCGCGCCGGGCCAGCAGGGCCTGTTCTCCCGCCTGAAGGACGCCTTCAACGGCCGGTAGTCGTCCGCGGAGGGGTGTCGGGGGATCCCGGCACC
>NZ_JBIVVI010000157.1:0-10902 GCF_044757675.1 Kitasatospora sp. NPDC091257 | reverse complement strand
CGGAGGGTCACCCCGGGCTGACCCCGACCTGCGCCCAGGAGGCCGTGACGGTGTCCACCACCGACCGGTCGTCGGGGTAGCGGGCCTTGGCGGCGGCCACGGTGGCCCGGGCGAAGGCGGTGAAGTCGGCGTCGGCGGGCAGCGTGCGCCCGGTCAGCGCGTCGTACCAGATCCGCCCCGCGCGCTCCCAGGCCGAGCCGCCGAGCGCGGTGGCCAGCAGGTAGAACGCGTGGTTGGGGATGCCGGAGTTGATGTGCACCCCGCCGTTGTCCTGGGAGGTGTTCACGTAGTCCCGCATGTGCGCGGGCTGCGGGTCCTTGCCCAGCTGCGGGTCGTCGTAGGCGGTGCCGGGCGCCTTCATCGAGCGCAGCGCCACGCCCTGCACGCCCGGGGCGAGCAGCCCGGCGCCGATCAGCCAGTCGGCGTCGGCGGCGCTCTGGTGCAGCGAGTACTGCTTGACCAGCGAGCCGAAGACGTCGGAGACCGACTCGTTGAGCGCGCCGGGCTGGTCCTGGTAGTCCAGCCCGGCGGTGAACTGGGTGACGCCGTGGGTGAGTTCGTGGCCGATGACGTCGATGCAGGCGGTGAAGTCGCCGAACACCACGTTGTCGCCGTCGCCGAACACCATCTGGTGGCCGTTCCAGAAGGCGTTGTCGTAGTCGCGGCCGTAGTGGACGCTGGCGTCCAGCCGCAGGTTCCGGTCGTCGATCGAGTGCCGGCCGAAGACGTCGGCGTAGAGCGCGAAGGTGGCGCCGAGGCCGTCGTAGGCGTGGTTGACGGAGCTGTCGGAGGACGCGCCGCGGCCCTCGGTGCGCACGCTGCGCCCGGGCAGCCGCTGGCCGTGTCCGGCGTCGTAGATCACCCGGTTGAGGCCCGGGGCGGCGGCGACGGGCGGGGGCGGGGAGAGTCGGGCCGCGCGGTGCGCCGCGTCGAGGGCCAGGGAGTGGACGGCGGGCTCGTGGCCGGCCTCGGCGAGGCGGTCCAGGACGTACGGCGGGACGATCGTGCAGATCGGTACTGCTGCAGTCATGTGGCCCAGGGTGAGGCCTCGATGACCGGTTGTCACCACCTTCGGCATGACCGGTCGACGTCTCAAGGAGTGGAACGGAAGCCCGGATCACTTCGGGGGCGCGCGGCGCTGGGTTACGCTGGGGCCATCATGCGCAACGGGCTGCTTCTTCTTAGCTGCCGCGTCGAGGGCCTGTAGTCCACCGGGCCGGCACCCTCGCCGCGGGGAACGAGCTGTGCGCGCGATCGGCGATCCACTGGTGTATCGCGAGCGGCAGCCGAGGCCGGCCAGTCGGTGTCGACCAGGTGTTGACCCCTCCCGACCCGCCCGCACCACGCATCACAGGAAGCCGAGTCACCTCCATGACCGAGCAGAACTCCGCCGCGTCCGTTCCCGCCGGCCGTCCCTTCGTCGACCGCCCCACCCCGATCACCGCCGCCTCGGTGCGCCAGCGGCCCTCGGGCATGCGTCACGGGCGCTACCTGCCGTTCGGCACCGTCGACCTGGCGGACCGCAGCTGGCCGGAGAAGGTGATCACCAAGGCGCCGCGCTGGCTCTCCACCGATCTGCGGGACGGCAACCAGGCGCTGATCGACCCGATGTCGCCGGCCCGCAAGCGCATGATGTTCGACCTGCTGGTGAAGATGGGCTACAAGGAGATCGAGGTCGGCTTCCCCTCCTCCGGGGCCACCGACCACGCCTTCGTGCGCTCGCTGATCGAGGAGGGGGCGATCCCCGAGGACGTCACCATCTCGGTGCTGACGCAGGCCCGCGAGGAGCTGATCGAGAAGACCGTGGAGTCGCTGGTCGGCGCCCCGCGGGCGACCGTCCACCTGTACAACGCGACCGCGCCGCTGTTCCGCCGGGTGGTGTTCCGCAACGACAGGGCGGCCACCAGGGCGATCGCCACCGAGGGCACCCGGCTGGTGATGGAGTACGCGGAGAAGCTGCTGGGCGACGACACCGTCTTCGGCTACCAGTACTCGCCGGAGATCTTCGTCGACACCGAGCTGGACTTCGCGCTGGAGGTCTGCGAGGCGGTCATGGACGTCTGGCAGCCGGGCGAGGGCCGCGAGATCATCCTGAACCTGCCCGCCACCGTCGAGCGGGCCACCCCGAACGTCCAGGCCGACCAGTTCGAGTGGATGTCGCGCCACCTGTCCCGCCGTGAGTTCGTCTGCCTGTCGGTGCACCCGCACAACGACCGCGGCACCGCCGTCGCCTCCGCCGAGCTGTCCTACATGGCGGGTGCCGACCGCATCGAGGGCTGCCTGTTCGGCCAGGGCGAGCGGACCGGCAACGTCGACCTGGTGACGCTGGGGATGAACCTGTTCTCGCAGGGCATCGACCCGCAGATCGACTTCTCCGACATCGACGAGGTGCGCCGCACCGCCGAGTACTGCAACCAGATGGAGGTGCACCCGCGCCACCCGTACGCCGGCGACCTGGTGTACACCTCCTTCTCCGGCTCGCACCAGGACGCCATCAAGAAGGGCTTCGACGTCCTGGAGGCGGACGCCAGGGCCGCGGGCGTACCGGTGCACGAGCACACCTGGGGCGTGCCGTACCTGCCGATCGACCCGAAGGACGTCGGCCGCACCTACGAGGCGGTCATCCGGGTCAACAGCCAGTCCGGCAAGGGCGGCGTGGCGTACGTGCTGAAGAACGACCACAAGCTGGACCTGCCGCGCCGGATGCAGATCGAGTTCTCCCGGATCATCCAGGCCAAGACCGACGCCGAGGGCGGCGAGGTCAGCCCGGCCGAGATCTGGCGGGTCTTCGAGGACGAGTACCTGCCGACCACCGACAACCCGTGGGGCCGGATCTCGCTGAGCGGTTCGCGCACCCTGACCACCGAGGACGGCCGGGACGCGCTGACCGCCGAGGCCCTGGTGGACGGCGTCCCGACCACCCTGACCGGTACCGGCAACGGCCCGGTCTCGGCCTTCGCCGACGCGCTGGCCCGGATCGGCGTGGACGTGCGCGTCCTGGACTACGCCGAGCACGCGCTGAGCGAGGGCGGCGACGCCCAGGCCGCCGCGTACGTGGAGTGCGCGGTGGACGGCAAGGTGCTGTGGGGCGTGGGCATCGACGGCAACACCGTGCTGGCCTCGCTGAAGGCCATGATCAGCGCCGTCAACCGCTCGCAGCGCGGCTAATTCGAACGGGTGGTGTGCGAAGGGCCGTCCCGCGGGGCGGCCCTTCGCCGTGCCGGCCTGGGGTTGTGTCCTGCGCCACATTTTTTCGAATCGGAAGCCGTTCGAGGTACTGACACGTGCCGGTAACCGTGGCAACATCGATCCACCGGAAAGCCGGGTCGGTGGGACGGCCTCGGTGTCCGGTCGCGTGACCTGCCCATTGTCGAGCAGGCCGCCTGCCATGTCTGGGGAGTGGCGCCGTGACCAGGTTGTGGGGTGTTCGCCCGCGGTGGCGGACTGACGTTCTCGGTGACTTCTTCTGCCCGGGCTGTGGCGGGGACCGCAACTACCGTCGGCAGCACGGCCGGCGGTGGCTGCGGTTGCTGGGGACCCCGGTGGTCCCGCTCGGCCCGGTGATCGGCAGTGTGCAGTGCACCAGCTGCCACGGCCGGTACGGCGTCGAGAGCCTGGAGCAGCCCACCAGCGTGCGCCTCGGCGCGATGCTGCGGGACGCCCAGTACACCATCGCGCTGGCCCTGCTCGCGGCCGGCGGCACCGCCCACCGGGCGGCCCGCGACGCGGCCTGCGCGGCGGTCCGCGAGGCCGGGTTCGAGGACTGCGGCGAGGCCCAGGTGCTGGCCGCGCTCGCCGCGCTCTCCGGGCTCGGCGGCGAACTCCACGACGCCCGGGGGATGTCCGGCGGACTGGCCGTCGAACTGCACGCGGTGCTCGAACCGATCACCCCGCACCTGGCCCACCACGGCCGCGAGCGGCTGCTGCTGCAGGGTGCGGCGATCGCCCTGGCGGACGGGCGCTACCTGCCGCAGGAGCGCGACGCGCTCGCCGCGGTCGGGGGCTGCCTGGACCTGCCGAAGTCCCGGGTCGGGGCGCTGCTGGAGGCGGCGACCAGGACCCCGTACAAGTAGCGCCGCCCGCCGGCCCGCCCGCAGCGCTGCTCGCCGACCACCTCTCACCGCTCACGATCACCGCTCACGATCACTGCTCGTGATCACCGGCCACCACCACCGCCCGCCGAGCACCGTCCTGACCTCCGGAATCCGCAGACCATCTCCGAATCCCCCACAACGGGCCTTGGACTCCCCACCCCGGGCCCGCCGTGACCCGCACCGCATGGCCTCCCCCACGGCCGCCGGTGCGGGCAACACGGCTGTCCGGCGCCGGCGGGTGGTGGGGGAGAATGGTCCCCATGAGTCTTTTCCGGGACGACGGCGTCGTGCTGCGGGCGCAGAAGCTCGGCGAGGCCGATCGGATCATCACCCTGCTGACCCGCCAGCACGGCAAGGTGCGGGCGGTGGCGCGCGGGGTGCGGAAGACCAAGTCCAAGTTCGGTGCCCGCCTGGAGCCGTTCTCGCACGTGGACGTGCAGTTCTTCAGCCGGGGGAGTGAGCTGATCGGCCGGGGATTGCCGCTCTGCACCCAGGTGGAGACCATCGCGCCGTACGGCGGCCCGATCGTCGCCGACTACGGCCGCTACACGGCCGGCACCGCGATGCTGGAGACCGCCGAGCGGTTCGCCGAGAACGAGGGCGAGCCGGCCGTCCAGCAGTACCTGCTGCTGGTCGGCGGGCTGCGCACGCTGGCGGCCGGGCTGCACGAGTCGCACCTGGTACTGGACGCCTTCCTGCTGCGCTCGCTCGCGGTGAACGGGTACGGCGCGAGCTTCACCGACTGTGCCAAATGCGGCCTGGAAGGGCCGAACCGTTTCTTCTCCCTCCCCGCGGGCGGGGTGCTCTGCGGGGACTGCCGAGTGCCCGGATGTGCCGTACCCTCCCCTGAGACACTGGTACTGCTCGGGGCGCTGCTGTCAGGGGACTGGCGGACGGCCGACGCCTGCGAGCCGCGGTACTGGCGGGAGGGCAGCGGCCTGGTCGCGGCCTATCTGCAGTGGCACCTGGAGCGGGGCATCCGCTCGATGAGATACGTGGAGAAGTGAGCACATGGCAGCGCGACGGCTCTTCGGCGGCGGCAAGCAGCGGACGTACGTCCCCCCGACCCCGCACCCCAGCGGCGCACAGCCCCCGAAGATCCCCGGCGAGCTGGTCCCCGAGCACGTCGCGATCGTGATGGACGGCAACGGCCGCTGGGCCAAGGAGCGCGGGCTGCCCCGCACCGAGGGCCACAAGGTCGGCGAGTCCGTGGTGCTGGACGTCCTCAAGGGCGCCATCGAGCTCGGCGTCAAGAACATCTCGCTGTACGCGTTCTCCACCGAGAACTGGAAGCGCTCGCCCGACGAGGTGAAGTTCCTGATGAACTTCAACCGGGACGTCATCGCCCGCCGCCGCGACGAGATGGACGCGATGGGCGTGCGGATCCGCTGGGCGGGCCGGATGCCCAAGCTGTGGAAGAGCGTCGTCCAGGAGCTCCAGGTCGCCGAGGAGCAGACCAAGGACAACGACGCCGTCACGCTCTACATGTGCGTCAACTACGGCGGCCGGGCCGAACTCGCCGACGCGGCGCAGGCGATCGCCCAGGACGTCGCGGCCGGGAAGCTCGACCCGAAGAAGGTCAACGAGAAGACCCTGGCCAGGTACATGTACCACCCGGACATGCCGGACGTGGACCTCTTCCTGCGCCCCAGCGGCGAGCAGCGCACCTCCAACTTCCTCCTCTGGCAGTCGGCTTACGCCGAGTTCGTGTTCCAGGACGTGCTCTGGCCGGACTTCGACCGCCGTGACCTGTGGCGCGCCTGCGAGCAGTACGCGATGCGCGACCGGCGCTTCGGCGGGGCGATCCCCAACGAGGTCGGCGCGCCGGTGCCGTCCCAGCGCTGACGGGCGTACGGTCCCGAGGCCGTGCCGGACGCGACGGCCGTGCCGGACGCGACGGCCGTGCCGGACGAAAAGGAGAGGACCCGCCGGGATCTGCCCGGCGGGTCCTCTCCTTCGTGTCGGCGGCTCAGGCCTTCTTGGCGCACTCCGCACAGGTCCCGAAGATCTCCAGGGTGTGTGCGATGTCGCTGAAGCCGTGCTCGGCGGCGACCGAGTTGGCCCAGCGCTCCACCGCGGGGCCCTCCACCTCGACGGTCGCGCCGCAGTGCCGGCAGACCAGGTGGTGGTGGTGCCCGCTGCTGCACCGGCGGTAGACCGCCTCGCCGTCGGCGGTGCGCAGCACGTCCACCTCACCGGCGTCCGCGAGCGACTGGAGCGTGCGGTAGACCGTGGTCAGACCGACGGAGTCCCCGCGGTGCTTGAGCAGGTCGTGGAGCTCCTGCGCGCTGCGGAAGTCCGCGATCTCGTCCAGGGCTGCCGAGACGGCGGCACGCTGCCGGGTCGAGCGGGCGCGCGGCGACGGGCCTGCGGTGGTCACCGTGGGTCCTCCTGGGGTCGTGGGCGTCTCGCACATCATTGTGCCAGCCCGGCCCGCCGCTCAGGGGTGGTCGTGCCGGACGGCCCGGAGACGGCCTGCCCCGGCAGTTCGACGTCGCACACCTTCGGTCCGTTCTCGCCCGTGCCGCGGTGGCGCCGTCGGGCCAGTGGCGCGGCGAGCAGGCTGAACACCGCGAAGACCGCGATGGCGAGCAGCACGATGGCCGGGCCGGAGGGCACGTCGAGCTGGTAGGAGCCCGTGACGCCGGCCAGCGAGACGACCACGCCGAGCGCGATCGAGGCGGCCTGGGTGGCGGCGAAGGAGCGGGTGAGCTGCTGGGCGGCGACCACCGGGACCACCATCAGCGCGCTGACCAGCAGCAGCCCGACCACCCGCATGGCGACCGTGACGGTGACCGCGGCCATCACCGCGAGCAGCAGGTTGAGGGTGCGCACCGGCACGCCGGTGACCCGGGCGAAGTCCTCGTCCTGGCAGATCGCGAAGAGCTGGCGGCGCAGGCCGACGGTGACCGCGATGACCACCGTGCCGAGCACCGCGATGGTGGCCAGGTCCGCGGGGGCGACGGTGAGGATCGAGCCCCACAGGTAGCTCTCCAGCGAGCCGGCCCCGGCCTGGGCGGACATCGAGACCAGCAGCTTGCCGCAGGCCATGCCGCCGTAGAAGAGCATCGCGAGGGCGATGTCGCCGCGCTGGTTGCCGCGCGAGCGGACCAGCTCCATGGTGACGGCGCCGAGCACGCAGACCAGCACGGCCATCCAGACCGGGCTGGTCTGGAAGATGAAGCCGAGGCCGACGCCGGTCATCGCGACATGGCCCATGCCGTCGCCCATCAGGGCCTGGCGGCGCTGCACCAGGTAGATGCCGACGGCCGGGGCGGTGATCCCGACCAGGACGGCGGCGAGCAGGGCCCGCTGCATGAAGTCGTAGGACAGCATCTCGGTCATGCGAGCAGCCTCGGCGGGGTCAGGTCGGCGTGCGGGTGGACGTGGTCGTGGCCGGGCAGCGCGTGCAGGCCGGTGTTGGGCACGGGCGGGCCGTCGTGGGCGACGCAGCCGTCCCGCAGCACCACGGCGCGGTCGATCAGCGGTTCCAGCGGTCCGAGTTCGTGCAGCACGAGGAGGACGGAGGCGCCGCGGCCGACCTCGGTGCGCAGGGTGTCGGCGAGCACCTGCTGGCTGGCGGCGTCGACGCCGGCCATCGGCTCGTCCATGATCAGCAGGTCGGGGGAGCCGACCAGGGCGCGGGCGATCAGCACCCGCTGCTGCTGGCCGCCGGACAGGTCGGCCACGCCGTCCGAGGCCCGCTCCAGCATGCCGACGGCGGCCAGCGCGCGGTCCACCGCCTCGCGGTCCTTGCGGCGGAAGGGCAGCAGCCGGTGCTGCGGCAGCCGTCCGGTGGAGACCACCTCGCGCACGGTGGCGGGGACGCCGGAGGCGGCGGTGGTGCGCTGCGGGACGTACCCGATCCGGTGCCAGGCGCGGAAGGAGCGGAACGGGGTGCCGAACAGCTCCAGGGTGCCGTGCTCCAGCGGGACGGAGCCGATCACGGCCTTGACGGTGGTCGACTTGCCGGAGCCGTTGGCGCCCAGCAGGGCGACGACCTCTCCGGGCCGGACGGTGAGGTCGACGCCGCGCAGCACCGGCCGGCCGCCGCGCGAGGCGACGGCGTCACGGAGGCGGACGGCCGGGGGTATCGGGTCGGTCATGGTGCTCGGTCCCGTCAGTTCGCGGGGGCGGGGGTGGCGGCGTCGGTCCCGGCGGGGGCGGTCGGGGCGGTGCCGGTCGGGGCGGTCCCGGACGGGGCACCGAGGGCGGCCCGCAGGTTGGCCAGGTTCTGCTTCATCACGGTCAGGTAGTCGTCCTTGGACGGGTCCTTGACGCCCTCCAGCGGATCCAGGACGGCGGTCCTGAGGCCGAGGTCCTTGGCGACGGTCTCGGCGAGCTTGGGGCTGACCAGGGTCTCGAAGAAGACGGTGGAGACGCCGTTGTCCTTGGCGGCCTTCTGCACCGCGGCGAGGCGGGCCGGGGTGGGCTCGGACTCCGGGTCGACGCCGTTGATGGCGACCTGGGTGAGGCCGTAGTGGTCGGCGAGGTAGCCGAACGCGGCGTGGCTGGTGACGAAGGTCCGGGTCCTGGCGTCCTTCAGCCCGTCCCGGAACTCCTGGTCGAGCGCGGTGAGCCTGGTGACCAGCTCGTCGGTGTTCTTCCGGTAGTCCTCGGCGTGGGCCGGGTCGGCCTTGGCGAACTCGTCGCCGACGCTCTTGGCGATCGCCGCGTAGCGGGTCGGGTCGAGCCAGATGTGCGGGTCGCCGGCCGGGTCCTCGTGCTTGTGGCCGTCGGTCCCGTGGCCGTCGCCGCCGTGGTCGGCGTCCCCGGTGCCCTCGTCGAGGTGGTGGTCGACCAGCGGGCTGGCGGCGGTGGCGTCGATCTTGTGCTTGCTGGACGACTGCGCGACGGCCTGGTCGACGGTGGGCTGGAGGCCCTTGAGGTAGATGATCGCGTCGGCCTTCTGGACCGTGCCGACCTGCTTGGCGGTGAGCTCCAGGTCGTGCGGCTCGACGCCGGCGGCGGTCAGGTCGGTGACCGCGACGTGCTCCTTGCCGATCTGCTGGGCCAGGTACTCCATCGGGTAGAAGGAGGCGACGACCTTCAGCTTGCCCGTGCCGCTGTCGGCGCTGCTGCTGCCTCCGCAGGCGGTGAGGACGAGGGAGGCGGCGAGGGCGGTGGTGCCGAGGGCCATGGAACGGCGGGTCCGGCGAGACAGTCCGAGTCGAGGCAGTCCGATCATCATGACAATCATTCTCATCTCACATGGAAATGATTGTCAAATCACTCGGACGGGTGAACGGAAGGTGACGGAGGGTGGGGGCGGCCGGACGATACCGATTTGAATCACGTACCCGTAGGGCCGGTAACCTGAGGTATTCGGGTACGCGCAACCAGCCGTGCCCTGACCGTGCCGTACGTACTGAAGAGAGCACTGTGGCCGCCGACAAGATCGACACGATCGTCAGCCTGAGCAAGCGCCGTGGCTTCGTCTACCCCTGCAGCGAGATCTACGGCGGCACGCGTGCCGCCTGGGACTACGGGCCGCTGGGTGTCGAGCTCAAGGAGAACATCAAGCGCCAGTGGTGGCGCGCGATGGTCCAGGCCCGTGAGGACGTCGTCGGACTCGACTCGTCGGTGATCCTCGCCCGCGAGGTGTGGGAGGCCTCCGGTCACGTCGCCACCTTCAACGACCCGCTGACCGAGTGCCTCTCCTGCCACAAGCGCCACCGGGCCGACCACCTGGAGGAGAAGTACGAGGCCAAGCACGGCTTCCCGCCGCCGAACGGTCTCCAGGACGTCAACTGCCCCGACTGCGGCACCAAGGGCCAGTTCACCGAGCCCAAGGACTTCTCGGGCATGCTGAAGACCCACCTCGGTGTCACCGAGGAGGCGAGCGGCCTGGCGTTCCTGCGCCCGGAGACCGCCCAGGGCATCTTCACCAACTTCAAGGCCGTCCAGACCACTTCGCGCAAGAAGCCGCCGTTCGGCATCGCCCAGACGGGCAAGAGCTTCCGCAACGAGATCACCCCCGGCAACTTCATCTTCCGGACCCGCGAGTTCGAGCAGATGGAGATGGAGTTCTTCGTCAAGCCGGGCGAGGACGAGCAGTGGCACGAGTACTGGCTCCAGCAGCGCTGGGACTGGTACGTCGGCCTCGGCCTGCGCACCGAGAACATGCGCTTCTTCGAGCACCCGAAGGAGAAGCTCTCCCACTACGCCAAGCGCACGGTGGACATCGAGTACCGCTTCAACTTCGGTGGCAGCGAGTTCTCCGAGCTGGAGGGCGTCGCCAACCGCACCGACTACGACCTGCGGGTGCACAGCGAGGCCTCCGGCCAGGACCTGAAGTACTTCGACCAGGAGTCCGGCGAGCGGTACTTCCCGTACGTCATCGAGCCGGCGGCCGGCCTCAACCGCGCCATGCTGGCCTTCCTGATCGACGCCTACTTCGAGGACGAGGCGCCGAACGCCAAGGGCGTCATGGAGAAGCGCGTCGGCATGCGGCTCGACCCGCGCCTGGCCCCGGTCAAGGTCGCCGTCCTGCCGCTGTCGCGCAACGCCGAGCTGTCCCCGAAGGCCCGCGGCCTGGCCGCCGACCTGCGCACCGCGTGGAACGTCGAGTTCGACGACGCCGGCGCCATCGGCAAGCGCTACCGCCGCCAGGACGAGATCGGCACGCCGTTCTGCGTCACCGTCGACTTCGACACCCTTGAGGACAACGCGGTGACCGTCCGCGACCGCGACACCATGTCGCAGGAGCGCGTCTCGCTGGACCAGGTCAAGGCGTACCTGGGCGCGCGGCTGATCGGCTGCTAGCAGCCTCCGGCACGGCCCGGGAGCCCTCGTCCGCCCTGGTGGG
>NZ_JBIVVI010000156.1:0-10950 GCF_044757675.1 Kitasatospora sp. NPDC091257 | reverse complement strand
CCCCCGGCTCAACCGCCTTGGTACGCGGCGGTTCTGGACCCCGTGGCCGGAGCCGGTGCGCCGGCGGCGCCGTCCGTCCGGTCCGGGAGCGGGTCGTCGTCGGCTCCGGTGGTGCGCACCCGGTGCACGTACCGGTCGATGAGGTGGCGCAGCACGGTGGCGGTGGTGACGACGTCCGCCTCGGGGACGCCGTCCAGCGCGTCGGCGAGCCCGATGATGTTGGCCTGTTTCAGACGGTCCAGCACGTCCCGCCCGCCGGGGGTGATGGCCACCTGGCGGGCCCGCCGGTCCTGGGCGTCCTGGCTGCGTTCCACCAGCTGCTGGCCCTGGAGGCGGTCGATCTGGCGGGTGACGTGGGAGGGTTTGACCATCAGGCGGTCGGCCAGGTCGCTCACCCGGCTGGCCTCCGCGCGCTCGGCGAGCGCGCGCAGCAGGTAGACGTCCGAGCGGGCGGCGGTGATGCCGGCCTTGGCGGTGCGGCGCTCGTGTTCCTGTGACCGTGTCAGCAGGTAGGCCAGGGTGGCCAGGACGTCCTCCAAGCCGTCCAGGCCGTCCAGGCCGTCCAGGCCGTCCGGGCTCTGTGGCCCGCGGGCGGTGGTCCGATCGTCTTCGGCGTCTTCTTCGTCCGACATGGGGGAACTGTAGCGATCCGGTTCGGGCGGCGGCCGGGGCCGGGAACCGTGGCCGGATTTCGGACAGATTCGGCCGGCGCCCGGCACGCCCTTCCGCCACCACGGAACGCGAGCTACCGTGACGTTCAGTTAGTTGCTTTCGGCACATAAATATGGCCCGGCTCAACTCCCGGAAGGGGATTCACTGATGGCCACCGCCGAGAAGACCCCGCGGTTCACCCACCCCGCCGCCCGCGGCACCTGCCCGTTCGCCCCGCCGCCCGCCTACGACCAGGCCCGGCAGGAGGAGCCGGTCGGCCGCGTCACCCTGTGGGACGGCTCCACCAGCTGGCTGGTCACCCGCCACGAGGACGTCAAGGCGGTCCTCTCCGACGCCCGGTTCAGCTCCGACTCCACCCGGCCCGGCTACCCGTTCATCAGCGCGGGCGCCCGGCAGCTGAACACCGGACGGCCGACCATCATCCGGATGGACGCCCCGGAGCACACCCACTTCCGCCGGATGCTGACCGGCGAGTTCATGATCAAGAAGGTCGAGGCGCTGCGCCCGGAGATCCAGCGGATCGCCGACGAGCTGCTGGACCGGATGACCGACGGACGCTCCGGCGCCGACCTCGTCCACGAGTTCGCCCTGCCGCTGCCGTCCCTGGTCATCTGCCTGCTGCTCGGCGTCCCCTACCAGGACCACGACTTCTTCCAGGAGTGCAGCCGCGTCCTGCTGCGCCGCGAGTCCAGCGCCGAGGACGTCGCCGACGCCCAGGCCAAGCTGGCCGACTACCTGGTCGGGCTCACCGAGACCAAGCGCACCCACCCCGACGACGGCATCCTCAGCCGCCTGGTGGAGCGCGGCGAGCTGAGCACCCAGCAGATCGGCGACATGGGCCGGCTGCTGCTGATCGCCGGACACGAGACCACGGCGAACATGACCGCGCTCTCCGTGCTCGCCCTGCTGCGCAACCCCGACCAGCTCGACCACCTGCGCGAGCACCCCGAGTCCGTGCCCGGCGCGGTCGAGGAGCTGCTGCGCTACCTGACCATCGTGCACTCCGGCGTGACCCGGGTCGCCACCGAGGACGTCGACCTGGCCGACGTGCGGATCGCGGCGGGCGAGGGCGTCATCTGCATGGTCAACACCGCCAACCGGGACGAGCGGGAGTTCCCCGGCGGCGACGAGCTCGACCTGACCCGCGACGCCCGCCGCCACCTGGCCTTCGGCTTCGGCAGCCACCAGTGCCTCGGACAGCCGCTCGCCCGCCTGGAGTTGCAGATCGCGCTGGCCACCATCCTGCGCAGACTGCCCGAACTGCGTCTGGCCGTACCGTTCGAGGAGGTCCGCTTCCGCGGCGAGATGCTCGTCTACGGCGTCCACGAGCTGCCGATCGCCTGGTGACCCGGGCTCCCCCGGGAGCCCCCACGACCCCGTCGACCCACCTGCCCCTACGCGGAGTTCACCTCCCCGGGGCACCCGCTCCGAAAGGAAGACCATGCTCGTCCGGATCGACCAGGAGAAGTGCTGCGGCGCCGGGCACTGCGTGCTCGCCGCCCCCGACGTCTTCGACCAGCGCGACGAGGACGGCATCGTCGTCCTGCTCGACGCCCAACCGCCCGCCGAGCTCCACCGGGCCGTCCAGGACGCCGCCGCCGTCTGCCCGGCCGCGGCGATCCACCTGGAGCAGGTGTGACCGCACTGCGGGAGGTGGCCGTGGTCGGCGCCGGCGCGGCCGGGCTGCACGCCGCCGAGGCGCTGCGCAGGTCCGGCTACGACGGCCGGCTCACCCTGATCGGCGCCGAGCCGGAGCCGCCGTACGACCGGCCGCCGCTGTCCAAGCACCTGCTCGGCGGGCAGTGGCAGCCCGACCGCCTGGCCCTGCGCGGCCCCGAGGCGCTGGACGGGCTCCGGCTCGACCTGCGCCTCGGGGTCCGGGCCGAGCGGCTGGACCGCCGGGAGCGCACCGTGCGGCTCTCCGACGGCCGGCGAGTGCGCTGCGAGGCCGTCGTCGTGGCCACCGGCGTCCGCCCGCGCCGGCTGCCCGGCGCCGACGCACCGCGGCCCGGGGCGCACGTGCTGCGCACCCTCGCCGACGCCCTCGCCCTGCGCGAGGAACTGCGGCCGGGCACAAGGCTGTTGGTGGTCGGCGGCGGACTGCTCGGCGCCGAGGCGGCGGCCACCGCCGTCGGGCTCGGCGCCGAGGTGACCTGGCTGGCCTCCACCGCCACGCCGCTCGCCGCCGTCCTGGGCACCGAGACGGCCGCGCTACTGGCCGGCCTGCACCGCGAGCACGGGGTGCGGCTCCACCGGGGCGTGGCCACCGGGCTGCTCGAACGGCGCGGCCGGGCCGCTGGCGTCCGGCTGGCCGACGGCACCGAACTGGCCGCCGACGCCGTGCTGATGGCCGTCGGCTCCGAGCCCGCCACCGAGTGGCTGGCCGGCAGCGGCGTCCCGCTGGACGACGGCGTGGTCTGCGACGCCTACTGCGCCGCCGGCCCCGGCGTCTGGGCGGCCGGGGACGCCGCCTCCTGGCCCGACCCGCGCACCGGCCGCCACCGGCGCCTCGAACAGCGCACCAACGCCACCGAGCAGGCCATGCACGCGGCCCGGAACCTGCTGGCCGGACCGGACGGCGTCCGGCAGGCCTACCGGCCGGTCCCGTACCTGTGGACCGACCAGTACGGACTGCGGGTGCAGGTGTTCGGCCGGCCCGGCGGCGCCGAACGGTTCGAGGTCGTCGACGGCAGCCTGGAGGAGCACCGCTTCGCCGCCGTCTGCGTCCGCGACGGCCTGGTCACCGGCGCGGTCGGGATCGCCTCCGCCAAGGCGCTGCGCGGGCTGCGCGCCCAGGTGGCGGCGCACGGCCCGTGGCCGCCCGAGCTGGCCTGAGCCCCGGTCCGGGCCGTCCCTGGACACGGGGAGGTTCCGCCCTGGGCACGGGCCCGGGTACGGTCCGCCGGCCGCTGCCGCCCGCCAACCGGGCGAGGCGGCGGGCGGACCGGCATGGTGCGGGGCCCCGGAGCGGCCGCCCCCCGAGACTGGTGGCCCGCATCCGGCCAGGGGAGCAAGCGCATGGACGACCGCAGCCGCCGAGCCGGCC
Organism: Kitasatospora sp. NPDC091257; assembly: GCF_044757675.1. Taxonomy (NCBI): domain Bacteria; kingdom Bacillati; phylum Actinomycetota; class Actinomycetes; order Kitasatosporales; family Streptomycetaceae; genus Kitasatospora; species Kitasatospora sp. NPDC091257. Next base: position 7,232 of record NZ_JBIVVI010000156.1, on the reverse strand, counting down.
CGGGGCCCGCTCCAACCCTCGCGGTGAGCCCCCGGGCCGGTGTCCTGGGCACCGCGCTGGCCGCCGTGCTCGCCTTCTCGCTCTCCTCCGGCTCGTGGCAGTGGTTCTCCACCTACCTCGGGCTGACCCTCCTCGCGGTGGTCCTCTCCTCCACCCGCCCGCCGGCCCGTGCGACGGACGCGGGAGCCGGCTACGCCCGGAGCCTGGCCGCCTACGCGCTGGTCATCGGCCTGACCGTGGCCCTCGCCCTGGCCCCCGCGATGCAGCGCTGGTCCTGGCTGTTCCCGATGCCCGGCACCCGCCGCGACTGCCCCCACCTGGGCGACTACGCGCGGCTGCAGGCGCAGGCCGCCCTCGGCGACCTCGCCGCCGGGGACGGCGTCGCGCTGGCCACCGCACAGGACCAGCAGGCCCGGCACGCCGTCGCCGACTGCCTGTCCGCCACCACCACGCTCTGGCTGCCGGTGTACGCACTGGCTGCGGCCCTGCTGGCCGTACTCCTCGTCCTGCTGCTGGACCGGGTCCGCGGCCGGCGGCAGCCGTCCGGGACGGCGGCGGGCTGACGGGCGGCGGCCGCGCGCGCCCACCTGCCTCCCGCCGTACCGCTCTCCCGCCGCTCCGCCGCCGGCGGTCTACCGATCGAACAGCCCTCGGACTATCGTTAGTTGGCGGAAGCTATCGAATTCCCACTCCGACCCGCCGGCCGGCCCCGGCCCGGTCGGCCGGCAGGAGGCAGCGGTGGCGACACGACTCTCCGGCGGCGGCAGGACCGGGCGGCCGCGCCCGGCCCGTACCGCCGTGGAACCGGATCACCCCCGGTACAAGTGGGTGGCCCTGTCCAACACCACGCTCGGCACCCTGATCGCCACCATCAACGCGTCGATCGTGCTGATCTCGCTGCCCGCGATCTTCAACGGCATCGGTCTGGACCCGCTCCGGCCGGGCAACGTCAGCTACCTGCTGTGGATGCTGATGGGCTACATGCTGGTCACCGCCGTCCTGGTGGTCACCCTCGGCAGGCTGGGCGACATCCACGGCCGGGTGCGGATCTACAACGCCGGTTTCCTGATCTTCACCCTCACCTCGGTGGCGCTCTCCCTCGATCCGCTGCACGGCGGGGCGGGCGCGCTCTGGCTGATCGGCTGGCGGGTGGTGCAGGCGGTCGGCGGCTCCATGCTGATGGCCAACTCGGCCGCGATCATCACCGACGCCTTCCCGGCCGACCGGCGCGGCACCGCGCTCGGCGTCAACATCGTCGCGGGCATCGCCGGATCCTTCATCGGCCTGGTCCTCGGCGGGCTGCTGGCCGAGTGGAACTGGCGCTCGATCTTCTGGGTCAATGTGCCGATCGGCCTGCTCGGCACGGTCTGGGCCTACCGGTCGCTGCGCGACACCGGCGTGCGCAGGCCCGCCCGGATCGACTGGTGGGGCAACGTCACCTTCGCCGTCGGCCTGACCGCCCTGCTCGCCGCCATCACCTACGGCATCCAGCCGTACGGCGGCCACACCATGGGCTGGACCAGCCCCTGGGTGCTGGCCGGGCTGTTCGGCGGGGTGGCGCTGCTGGCCGTCTTCTGCCTGGTCGAGTCCCGGACCGCCGAGCCGATGTTCCCGCTCTCGCTCTTCCGCGACCCGGTCTTCACGGGCGGCAACGCGGCCACCCTGCTGGGCTCGATCGCCCGCGGCGGGCTGCAGTTCATGCTGATCATCTGGCTCCAGGGCATCTGGCTGCCGCTGCACGGCTACGACTACGCCGACACCCCGCTGTGGGCCGGCATCTACCTCGTCCCGCTGACCGTCGGCTTTCTGGCCGCCGGACCGATCGCCGGCTACCTGTCGGACCGCGCCGGGGCCCGGCTCTTCGCCGCCGGCGGGCTGGTGGTGATGGCGTTCTCCTTCGCCGGGCTGCTCCTGCTGCCCACCGACTTCGGCTACCCGTGGTTCGCCCTGCTGGTGTTCCTCAACGGCTTGGGCGGAGGACTGTTCGCCGCCCCCAACACCTCGCTGATCATGTCGAGCGTGCCGGCCGCGGCCCGCGGCGCCGCCTCCGGCATGCGGGCCACCTTCCAGAACGCCGGCATGGTGCTGTCGATCGGCGTCTTCTTCTCCCTGATGGTGGCCGGTCTGGCCGGTTCGCTGCCGCACACCCTCACCGCCGGCCTGACCGCCCAGGGCGTGCCCGCCGCCGACGCCCGCAGCATCGCGTCGCTGCCGCCGGTGGGCACGCTGTTCGCGGCCTTCCTCGGCTACAACCCGATCCAGCAGCTCCTGGGCCCGCACGTGCTCGGCCAACTGCCGCCGGACAACGTCCGGACGCTGACCGGCCGGGAGTTCTTCCCGCAGCTGATCTCGGGGCCCTTCCACGACGGACTGGTGGTGGTGTTCTGGCTGGCGATCGCGATGTCGCTGGTCGCCGCGGCCGCCTCGCTGGTCCGCGGGCGGCCCCGGCCCGCCGCCGCGGCCCCCGATTCCGCAACGACTGCTTCCCCGGCTCCCGCCGCCGGGGCGACGGCCTGCGGGGCGACGGCCGCCGGGCCGCGAGCGGCGGCGGAGCCACCGGACACCGCTCCGCAGGCGCCGACGAAGGAGCACGGACCGTGAGCGCCGACGGTGACGGGCTCTCCGCCGAGTCCGTGGTCCGGCTCCGCCTGGCGATAGGCCGGCTCAACCGCCAGCTGGTCCGTGCCTCCGGGGACCAGGACCTCACCGCCGCCCAGCTCTCCGCCCTGGCCCGGGTGGAGCAGCACGGTCCGCTGCGGCTCGGCGAACTCGCCGCCCGCGAGGGCGTGGCGGTCCCGTCCATGGTCCGCACCGTCGCCCCGCTGGTCGCCGACGGCCTGGTCGCCAAGAGCCCCGACCCGCAGGACGGACGCTCCCAGCTGCTCGCCCCCACCCCGCTCGGGCTGGAGACCCTCTCCCGGATCCGCCGCGAGCGCACCGCCCTGCTGGCCCGGCGCAGCTCCCGGCTCACGCCCGAACAGTGCCGTGCGCTGGAGGCGGCCCTTCCGCTGCTGGAACTGCTCCTGGAGGAGCCCGGCTGATCCACCGCCGCCGACACGCCCCGGCCCGGGCAAGCACCCCCGGCCCGGCGGGTGGCAGGCTGGCGCGATGACTTCCGACCCCGCCGCCGCGCCCGCCGACTGGCACACCCCGCCCGAGCCGACACCGTTCCAGGGCGGCGAGGCCTTCCGGGGGGCGGACGCCGGGACGGTGCTGGAGTTCTGGCGCTACGCGATCCCCGACCTCCGGACGAACACCACCCGGGGCCTGTTGGCCGAGTTCCTGGTCCACCGGGCGGTGGGCGCGGTCCGGCGCAACGCGGAGTGGGAGAGCTTCGACGTCCTGGCGCCGGACGGGCTCAGGATCGAGGTGAAGACGAGCGCCTACCTCCAGGCCTGGGGTCAGCGCCGGCTGTCGGAGATCCGCTTCTCCCGGCTGCGCGGCCGCACCTGGTCGCCCGAGGACGGAGACGCGGCGGAGCAGTCCTACAACGCCGACGTCTACGTCTTCGCCCTCCACACCGCGCGCACCCACGACGACTACGACCCGCTGGACATCGGCCAGTGGGACTTCTACGTCGCGCCCCGCGCCCTCGTGGAGGCCACCGGGCAGGCCGGCCTGGGGCTGGCCTCCGTACGGCGGCTGTGCGGCGAACCCGTCGCCTACGAGCAGCTGCCGGAGCACATCAGGGCCGCCGTGGACGCACCGTCGGGTCACTCGGGCCAGGGCACCGAGGTCTCGACGCCGGTGGTGTAGTCGACGCCGGGGACGTCCCAGCCGTACAGCTGGCGGAACTGGTTGTAGAACCAGGCGGCGCCGTCCGGCTGGGCGGCCAGTGCGCCCGCCGGGTCGGCCCACAGCTCCCGCACCCGGTCCTGCACGGCGGGGTCGAGCTCCCAGCCGTCCAGGCGGATGCGGCCCTGCCCGTCCAGGGTGAGCTCCTTCGCGCCGGTCAGCTGCTCCCACAGGTCCACGGCCTGGTCGTCGGTGGTGCGCCAGCCGTCCTCGCCGAGGACGACGCGCAGCAGCGAGGTGTAGAGGGCGATGGAGGGGATGGCGGTGGACGCCTGGGTGACGGCCGCACCGGCGACGACGGTGAACGCCCGGCCGCGGTCGGCGAGCAGTTCGGTCTGCAGCTGACGGGCGGTGGTCTCCAGGTGCTCCTTGGCGGCGCCGATCGTGCCCTGCCGGTAGACCGGCGCGGTGATCTCGGAGCCGACGTAGGACAGGGCCACGGTGGTGAAGCCGGGGCCGAGCAGGTCCTCGTCGGCCAGCGCCCGCACCCACAGCCGCCAGTCCTCGCCGCCCATCACCTTGACGGTCGCCGCCCGCTCGGCCTCGTCGGCCGGGGTGAGCTCGACGGTGCCGATCCGCGGGGCGCCGTCCTCGAAGAGCAGGGACGGCGAGGTGTACGGCGAGCCGAGGGGCTTGATCACCGAGTGGTGGACCTCGCCGGTGGCCGGGTCGGTGCGCCGGGGCGAGGCGAGCGAGTAGACGAGGTAGTCGACCGGGCCGTAGCGCTCGGCGAGGAGCTTGAGCACCTCGGCGCGGGTGGCGTCCGCGTAGGCGTCGGCGTTGACGAAGGTGAAGTCTCCCCCGCTCCGCTCGGCCAGGGCCGAGGTCGCGGCGGTGCGGTACCAGCCGGCGGTGGCGGTGCGCCGCTCGGTGGCGGCGGCCTCGTAGCCGACGCCGATGCCGCGGATGCCCTGGCGGCGCAGCCCGGCGAGCAGCAGCGCCTGGCCGTATCCGGCGCTGGCACCGAGGACCAGGGCGACCGGGGACCGGCCGGTCGGCGCCGCGGGCGCGATGCGCTGCCACTGGCGGTCGACGGTCGCCGCGCTGCCGGCCGGGTGGGAGTTGACGATCAGGTAGCCCCGCTGCTTGGGGGTGATCTGCTGGATGCTCACGTGCTGGCGCCCTCTCCGATCCGGAGATCGTGATCAAGGTGTCGGTCGTCCGGAGCCTATCCGCGCCGGGGGGCGCCGCCTTTGCCATGCCGTCACGGAAGATGCGGCCTCCACTTGTCGGAGGTCGTCCTTGCGGCGGTGCCCCGCTTCGGCTAGAAGCTCGGCAAAATCGCGTGCACCTGCCCGTGGCACCGGAGACACTGCCGCCATGACTGGTTCCGCACTGCCGCAACTGCTTCGACCGCGTGCCCTGGGGCCCGGAGATCTCGTGGTCATCGCATCGCTGTCCGGTCCGCTGCCGGCCGCTTACGAGCCCAACGTCGAGCGGACGGTGGTCGTGCTCGAACGGATGGGATTCCGCGTGCGTCGGGCTCCGCTCCTCGAAGCGGGACGCCGCCGTTGGTGGAGCGCGGCCACGCCGGCGGAGATCGCCGGGGAGCTCAACGGTCTTCTGCGTGATCCCGAGGTGCGCGCGATCGTCGCGAGTGACGGCGGCCAGACGGCGCTCGGCTACCTCGACCTGATCGACGTCGAGGCGGTCAGGGCCGACCCCAAGCCGATCCTCGGCTACAGCGACATCTCGCTGCTGCATCTGGTGCTCCACGCGCGCACGGGGCTGGTCGGGTTCCACGCCGACATGGCCGTCCCGGGCTTCGGCGGCCACTGGCAGTCCGTGTCCGCGGCGCGCCGGGCGGAACTCGAGAAGCTCTACTCCGGGTTGCTGACCGGCACCGAGGCGATCGGTGCGCTGCCCGCGAGCCCGTCGTGGGAGTGCTGGCGTCCCGGTCGCGCCGAAGGGCGGCTGATCGGCGGGCTGATCAATCGCATCGTGCTGGCGCAGGCGACGCCTTTCGCGCTGCCGCTCGAACGGTTCGACGGTGCGGTGCTGTTCTGGGAGGAGATGGGCGGCCTGGCGTCGTACGTGTGGAGCTATCTGCAGGTGCTGCGACACAGCGGCATCCTCGATCGGATCGCCGGCATGGTCGTGGGCGTTCCGCGCGAGATCGGCGGACTCGAACCCGGCGCGTCCCCGACGCTGCGCGAGATCGTCCTCGACGTCCTCGGGGACCGTGACATCCCGGTCCTGGGCAACGTCGATTTCGGGCATGCCGGCCCGAATCTGCCGATGCCGGTCGGCATCCGTGTCGGCCTCGACGCACAGCAGCGGACGCTGTCGCTGCTCGAACCGGCGGTAGCGCCGCACGCGACGACGGGGCCGGTCGGCTGAGCACCGCGGCTCGGTGAGCCGGCCCCGGGCAGCACCCCCGGGGGCCGACTCACGCTCCGGTGGCGTCCTGGGGGCGGTTCAGCCGCCAGACCACGGCGGTCCCGCTGCCGGCCGGGGCGAGCGGCAGCGCGGCCGGCTCCCGCCGGAGTTCGGTGAAGCCCAGGCGGCGCGGGACGGCGGCACTGGCGGTGTTGGCCCGGTCGTGCACGATCTCCAGGTGGTCCACCTCCGGCAGGGCGAACATCTCCTCGGCCAGGGCCGCCACCGCCCGGGTGGCGAGGCCCCGGCCGGTGGCGGCCGGGTGCAGCCAGTAGCCGACGCGCCGGCTGCCGGGCCCGTCCGCGCGGACGGCCTGGCACATGCCGACCGGGGCGCCGTCCTCGGTGATCGCGTAGGTGTACACCTCGCCGCTCGCCCACCAGGTGTCGCACCGGGTGAGCAGGGCGCGGGTGTGCTCCTCGTCGTGCCGGGCCACCCACGGCTCCCAGGGCCGCAGGTGCGCCAGGGACTCCTCGATCAGCGTGAAGGCCGCCGCGAAGTCCCGTTGTCCCTGCCAGCGCCGCAGCGCGAAGGACCCGCAGTCGACGACGTTCCTCGGTCGCACCATGCCGGCCATGATCCTTTCCCGCACGGTTCGCCGCAACCGTCCGCCGCCAACTGCCCTGCGGTGCGCGCCCGGTGGGCGTCAGTGTCCGCCCCGGGGTTCCTCGCAGCCGCGGCCGTCCGGGTAGCCGGCGAACGCCTCCGCCCTGGTGGAGTCGGGGATCATCGTCCCGGTCAGGCACATCCCGGTGGCCTCGACGGTGAAGCCGACCGTGGTCCGCCCGATGCCCTGCACCCGCACCTTGTCCGCCGGGTAGCCGAGGCCGGTGAGCCGGAGGCGGGCGCTCTCCGGGGTGTAGTCGTTGGCCGTGCGCAGCGGTTCGAGCGCCTCCTTGACGCGCTGGACGGCCGCCAGTCCGTCGCAGCGGCTCCGGCCGCGCAGTTGGAGGGGCGCCTTGAAGCCGTGGTTCTCGGCGTAGTGGTCGAGCGGTGGCGCGGGCGCGGCGGTGGGGCTCCCCGTACGGGTGGGTGTCGGGGTCGGGGTCGGGGTCTCG
>NZ_JBIVVI010000155.1:0-10952 GCF_044757675.1 Kitasatospora sp. NPDC091257 | reverse complement strand
GCCGGCGGCCGGGGGGTCGGTCACCCGCACGTCGTCAGCACCGCTCGCCGCGCCCGTCCCAGGTCCCCTGTCAGCGGGGCCGGTTCCAGGAGCGCCGGCGGAACCGGTGGCGGAGCCGGCGGCCGGACCGCCGTCAGGACCGGCTTCGTGTACGGCGAGGACGGCGTGGGCGGTTCCCCGTCCTGCCCCGCCCGCGCGTCCGTCCGGCCTGCCGGCCACCCGGGTGGCGCCGACCGCGTAGTCCTGCTGATCCATGTCGGGGTCCAGACTAGACGGTGCCCGGGCCACCCGTCGGCAGCAACCGCCCTCCTGAGGAACTCTCCGCAGGAGCCCTCGAAGCGGTCGCCCGCGCTCCGCCTGCCGGCCGCCCCGTCATCCGGCTCCGCCCACCGGGGTTACGCGCCGGTAACCCGCCCTTCCGCCGCCGGTCCGGCTCCTCTAGGGTCGGTCTGAAGAGCAGCGGATCACCGAGAGGCGCACGCATGACTGTCCGTACCACCGACCGCGCCGGCCTCGGGGCACGCCTGCGCTCGGCCACCGGCCTGCTGGGCGGCTTCGCGGCCACCTCGGCGGCACACCTGGGCGCGATCGTCTCCGGCGCCTCGGTGCTCCAGAACGCCACCAAGCCGGCCCTGATGCCGTTGCTGGCGGCCCAGAGCGTGGCGGCGGCCAGGAAGGCCGGGCAGGAGGCGCCGAAGCTGCTGGCGCCGGCCCTGCTGCTGAGCGCGGGCGGGGACGTGCTGCTCCAGCTGAAGAACGATCCCGCGTTCCTCGCGGGCATGGGCTCGTTCGCGGCGGCGCACGTCTGCTACGTGACGATGTTCGTCAAGCGCGGCGCGCTCACCGACCGCCGACGGGCACTGATGGTCGCGGCCGCGTACGCGACGGCCTGGGTGACCCTGGTCGGGCAGCTCTGGCCGGACCTCGGAGACCTGCGCGTCCCGGTGGCGGGCTACAGCCTGCTGCTCGCCTCGACGGCCGTCACCTCGGCCGGGCTGGGCTGGCGGACCGGGCTGGGCGGGGCGCTGTTCCTGCTCTCCGACACGCTGATCGCCACCCAGCTGGCGAAGTGGCGGGAGCTGCCGGGCCATCAGTTCTGGATCATGGCGACCTATGTGCTGGCCCAGTACCTGCTGGCCGACGGCACCCTCCGGCACCAGGACCGGCTGCACCGCGAGGGCGTCGAGGGCACCGGGAGCACCGGGAGCACCGGGAGCACTGGGAGCACTGGGGGCACCTGGGGCAACGGCGGCGCCGAGCCGCGAACCGTCTGACCCGCCGCCGCGCCGCCGGTCCCGTCGGGGTCCGGCGGTGCGGCGCAGGGGCGCGCGGGCACGCGGGCACGCGGCGGCGGGGCCGTCAGGCACCGCGCCGCCGCAGCAGCCAGAAGCCGCCGACACCGCCGGCGACCAGCGCGAGGCCGCCGGCCAGCTCCGCCGGGTTCGCCGCGACCGAGCCGCCGAGGCCGGTCTGCACCGCGCCGTGCGGGGCGACCTGCTGGCTGCCGGCGCCGGACTGCCCGAGCGAACCGGCCCACTCCCCCGCGGCCTCGCCCCATTCGCCGAGACTCTTGTCGGGGTTCGTCCGGGCGTCCTTGTCGGTGCTCCGGTCCGGGGTGGTGGAGGCCACGGTGGCGACCGTGACGGTGGTCGCGAAGGCGCCGCCGTCCGGGCAGGTGCCGTCGACCTTGCTGTCCCCGGCGTGCTGGCCGGCCAGTCGGGCGGAGCCGCTGTGCTTGCCGTCGGGGCCCAGGGTGAGGGTCGCCGGACCGCCCTCGAAGGCGGCGGAGCGGGCGGTGATGGTCTTGGCGTCGGGTTTGTCCGACTTCTCGCAGGAGACCGTGACCGTCACGGTCTGGCCCGGTGCGGCCTGGGACGGGCTGACCGAGGCCGAGCCGTCCCTGGCGGATGCGAGGGGGGCCGTCAGGCCGGTCAGCGCCGTCGCGCCGATCAGGACGGCGGCGGCCGTACGCGTGGGGCGCATGCCGGAACCTCCGGGATTCTCGGGCGCAGCCGGGGACTCCCATGTCCACGTGGTCGAGCGACTGCACCCGGTCATTCACCGACGGTAGGCACCCGCCCCGCGCTCGGCCAGCGCTCACGACCGTTCGGGTTACGGCCCGTGACCCGGCGTGACGCCCGCGGCGCGGCTCAGACGTCGAGGTCCAGGTCCACCACGACCGGCGCGTGGTCCGAGGTTCCCTTGCCCTTGCGGGCCTCGCGGTCCACGTAGCTGTCGGTGACGGCATCGGCGAAGGGCTTGTTGGCGTAGGTGAGGTCGATCCGCATGCCCCGGTTCTTCGGGAAGGCCAGCTGGCGGTAGTCCCAGTAGGTGTAGGGGCGGTCGTACTTGAGCGGGCGGGGCAGCACGTCCTGGAGGCCGATCTCGCCGAGGGACGTCAGCGCGGCGCGCTCGACCGGGGTGACGTGGGTGAGGCCCTCGAAGGCGGCGGCGTCGAAGACGTCCTCGTCGGTGGGGGCGATGTTGAAGTCCCCGAGGACGGCGAACGGGCGGGAGCCCGCGGCGTCCTCGGTGGCGGCCTTGCGCAGCGCCTCCAGCCACTCCAGCTTGTACTCGTAGTGCGGGTGGCCGACCTCGCGGCCGTTGGGCACGTAGACCGACCAGACCCGGACCGGGCCGCAGGTGGCGGCGACGGCGCGCGGCTCGACCTCGGGCAGCAGGGCGCCGTCGGCGAGGTAGCCGGGCTGGTCGGGCAGGCCGCGCACGACGTCGTCCAGGCCGATCCGGGAGACGATCGCGACGCCGTTCCAGCGGCCGTTGCCGTGCGCGGCCGTCTCGTAGCCGAGCTCGCGCACCGCCTCGTACGGGAAGGCGTCGGCCGCGCACTTGAGCTCCTGGAGGCAGAGCACGTCGGGCTTGGCGCTCTCCAGCCACTCCAGGAGCTTGGGCAGCCGCGCGGTGACGGAGTTGATGTTCCAGGTGGCGATGCGGACGGTCACGGCGGGCGGCCTTCCCGGTGGTTCGGTGCGGACGGGCATGCGGACGGGGTGGGCCGCCCCTCGCGCGGGAGGCCCACCCCGAACATACCGTCCGGCACCGACAGTCCGGCCCGATCAGCGCGCGGGCCGGACCACCGCGGCCGAGCCGCCGCCGCGCCGCACGGGTTCGGCGGCGGCCACCCAGCGGCCGTCCGGCAGCCGTTCCACGCCGGTGGCGGCGCCGATCTCGCCGCCGTTGACGAAGCTCTGTCCGAGGCCCTCCAGCGCTGCCCGCTCGGGCAGCGCCAGGAAGCCGGGCTCGGCCTGGGTCGTGGCGCCGTTGCGCTGGCTGGCGCGCGGCGCGGCGATGGCCTGTTCCAGGCTCAGGCCGCGGTCGAGCCGCCCGAGCAGCACCTGGAGGGTGGTGGTGATGATGGTCGCGCCGCCGGGGCTGCCGGTCGCGAGCACCGGCTCGCCGTCGCGCAGCACGATCGTCGGGGACATCGAGGAGCGCGGCCGCTTGCCCGGGCCCGGCAGGTTGGGGTCGGGGACGCCGGGCGCGAGCGGGGTGAAGTCGAAGTCGGTCAGCTCGTTGTTGAGCAGGAAACCCCGGCCGGGGACGGTGATGCCGCTGCCGCCGGTCTGCTCGATGGTGAGCGTGTAGGAGACGATGTCGCCCCAGCGGTCGGCGACCGTCAGGTGGGTGGTGTTGGGGCCCTCGTACGGCTCGGCGACGGCCTGGCCGGTGTCGGCGCAGGGGGCCGGGTGGCGCGGGTCGCCGGGGGCGAGCGGGCCGGTGAGCGCGTGGTCCGGGCTGATCAGGCAGGCCCGGGAGGCGGCGTAGCGCTCGGAGAGCAGCTGTTTGGTGGGGACGTCGTTGAAGGCCGGGTCGCCGACCCAGCGGTTGCGGTCGGCGAAGGCGATCCGGGAGGCCTCCAGGAAGTGGTGGTAGTACTGGGTGCTGCTGTACGCGGAGACGTCGCCGCCGTCCTCCAGGATGTTGAGCGCCTCGCCGACGGTGGTGCCGCCGGAGCTGGAGGGGGCCATCGCGTAGACGTCGTAGGCGCCGTGGGAGACGTGGGTGGGCGCCTGGTCGCGGACCCGGTAGTCGGCGAGGTCGGTGGTGTCGACCCGGCCGGGACGGGCGTTGCGGCCGGAGGCCGGGTCGACCGGCGGGTGCTGCACGGTGTTGACGATGTCCCCGGCCAACTCGCCCTGGTAGAAGGCCTTGACGCCGTCCTTGGCGAGCAGCCGGTAGGTGGCGGCGAGGTCGGGGTTGCGCAGCAGGCTGCCGGTCTCGGGGGGTTTGCCGTTCGGCAGGTAGAGCTTGGCGGTGGCCGGGAAGTCCTTGAACCGGGCGTAGTTGTCGGCGGTCTGGTTGCGGAAGGTGTCGTCCACGACGAAGCCGTTGTCGGCGATCCGCTCGGCCGGTTCGAGGTTCTGGGCGAGCGAGCGGGTGCCCCAGTGGCGCAGCGCGGCGTCCCAGGTGGCGGGGGTGCCGGGCACTCCGACGGACAGTCCGCTGGTGACGGCGTCGGCGAAGGCCAGCGGTTTGCCGTCCTCCAGGAACAGGCCGCTGTCGGCGGTGCGGCCGGCCGTCTCGCGGCCGTCGATGGTGTGCACCCGTCCGGTGGCGTGGTCGTAGTAGACGAAGTACCCGCCGCCGCCGACGCCGGAGGAGTACGGCTCGGTGACCCCGAGGGCCGCGGCGGCGGCGACGGCCGCGTCGACCGCGTTGCCGCCCTTGCGCAGCACCTCGATGCCGGCGGCGGTGGCGTCGGCGTCGACGGTGGCCACCGCACCGCCCCAGCCCACCGCCTCCGGCGCCTTCGACGGCGGGGCCGCGGCGCCGGCCGGCCCGACGCCGGACCAGACCAGTGCGGTGGTGAGTAACAGAGACGGCGCGAGGCGGGTCAGAGCTCTCATGCGAGTCCTCCTGAGTCGACGTCAACTCATCAGTTGTTCCACAGGAGGAATGATCCGACAACCGCACCGCGCCGCTACCAACCGGTAGTTGACGGGGCGGTGCCGGCGGACCCGGTCCGCCGGCACCGCCCCGCCCCCGCCTACAGCGCGCTGCGCTCCACCCGCCGCCGCTTGATCGTGCGGAAGCGCCGCGCCACCTGCCGGGCCAGGTCGGCCGCGCCGACCAGGCCCGCCTCGTTGCCGAGGGCGGCGTGCACGATGGCGGCCTCCGGACGGAACCCGCGCCCGGTGAGGGTGCGGCGGAAGGTGTCCCGGGCCGGGCCGAGCAGCAGGTCGCCCGCCTCGGAGACCCCGCCGCCGATGACGAAGCGGCCGGGGTCCAGCGCGGCGGCCAGGTTGGCGATGCCGACGCCGAGCCAGGTGCCGACCTCGTAGAGCAGCTCGGTCGCGGTCGGGTCGCCGTCCTGGGCGGCCTCGGTGACCAGCGGGCCGGTGATGCCCTCGACCGTGCCGCCCGCCCGGGCCAGCAGCGGCTGCACCACCGGCGACTCCTCGGCGACCAGCTCGCGCGCGTCGCGCACCAGCGCGTTGCCGGAGGAGTACTGCTCCCAGCAGCCCCGGTTGCCGCACGGGCAGCGGTGGCCGCCGGGCAGCACCTGCATGTGCCCGAACTCGCCCGCCAGGCCGTACTTGCCGCGGTCCACGTAGCCGTCCCGGACCACCGCGCCGCCGATGCCGGTGCCCAGGGTGAGCATCACCATGTGGTCCTCACCGCGCCCGGCGCCGAAGCGCCACTCGGCCCAGGCGGCCGCGTTGGCGTCGTTCTCCACGATCACCGGGAAGCGCAGCCGCTCGCTGAGCGCCTCCCGGAGCGGCTCGTTGCGCCAGTTGAGGTGCGGGGCGAACAGCACCTTGGAGCGGTCGGCGTCGACCCAGCCGGCCGCGCCGATGCCGACGGCGTGGACGTCGTGCCGGTCGGCGAGCTGGAGCACCAGCTCGACGATGACGTCCTCGACCACCTTGGGGCTCTTGCTCTTGTGCGGCGTGTCCGTGCGCAGCTTCTCCAGCACCTTGCCCTCGCCGTCCACCACCCCGGCGACCACCTTGGTGCCGCCGATGTCGACGCCGATGGTGGGCAGCCGCAGTATCCCGGCGGGCAGGGCGCGGCGGCGGCGCTCGGCGCGCGGGCCGAGGCCGAGCAGGGTGGGCAGGACGGGTGGCCGGGTGCTGCCTTGGGAGCTGGTCACGGCTGCGGACGCTCCTCGCCTGGGTCGGGGTCACGGGGGTCGGGCTCACGGGGGTCGGAGACGGAGGGCCGGGCCAGCTCGTGCGAGAGCTCGGCGAGGTCGGAGCCCCCGGCCATCTCGGTGGTGAGCTGTTCGAGGCCGATCTCGGCCCGCGGGTGGCTGCCCGCCATCCGACCCCGCTTGAGCAGGGTGAAGTGGTCGCCGACCAGGTACGCGTGGTGCGGGTTGTGGGTGATCAGCACGACCCCGAGCCCGGCGTCGCGGGCGGCGGTGACGTACTTGAGCACCACTCCGGACTGCTTGACGCCGAGCGCGGCGGTGGGCTCGTCCAGGATCAGCACCCTGGCGCCGAAGTGCACCGCGCGGGCGATGGCCACGCACTGGCGCTGCCCGCCGGAGAGGGTGCCGATCGGCCGGTCGACGTCGTACAGGTCGATGCCCATCCTGGCGAGCGCCTCGCGGGTGGTGGCGCGCATCCCGTCGGCGTCCAGCCGCAGGCCGCCCCAGCGGCGCGTGCCCTGCTCGGAGCCGAGGAAGAAGTTGCGCCAGACCGGCATCAGCGGGACGACCGCGAGGTCCTGGTAGACGGTGGCGATGCCGCGCTCCAGGGCCTGGCGCGGGGAGTCCAGGCGGACCTCCTCGCCGCCGACGGTGAAGGTGCCCTCGTCGTGCTGGTGCAGCCCCGCGATGATCTTGATCAGGGTGGACTTGCCGGCCCCGTTGTCGCCGAGCACGCAGCTGATCTCGCCGGCCCGCAGGGTCAGCGAGACGTCCTGCAACGCGCGGACGGTGCCGTAGCTCTTGCCGACGCCCTCCAGGGAGAGCAGTTCGGTGCCCGCCGCGGCCGCGCTCGTCATGTCCGTGCTCATCGCGGCCCCCGCTCGGCCCGGCGCTTGACGTAGGCGTTCAGCAGCGCGGCCAGCAGCAGCATCGCACCGAGGAAGAACTTGAACCAGTCCGGGTTCCACTGGGCGTAGATGATCCCCTTGCTGACCATGCCGAAGATCAGCGCGCCGAGCGCGGAGCCGACCACCGAGCCGTAGCCGCCGGTGATCAGGCAGCCGCCGATGACGGCCGCGACGATGTAGATCAGCTCGTTGCCGACGCCCTCGCCGGACTGCACGGTGTCGAAGGAGAACAGCAGGTGCTGGCCGAGCACCCAGGCGCCGAAGCCGACGCCCAGGTAGAGCAGGGTCTTCGTCCGGGCGACCGGCACGCCGACCGCGCGGGCCGCCTCCGCGTCGCCTCCGACCGCGAAGATCCAGTTGCCGAAGCGGGTGCGCAGCAGCACCCAGCTGCCGACCGCGAGCAGGCCGAGCCACCACCAGACGGTGGCCTTGATCGTCAGCCCGCCGACGGTGACCTCGGAGGCGAACAGCCAGCGGCAGGAGGCGAAGCCCTCCATGTCGGAGATCGACTTGGTGGAGACGGTGCCGGAGATCGCCTTGGTGACGCCCAGGTTGGCGCCGGTCAGCATCAGGAAGGTGCCGAGCGTGACGATGAAGCTGGGCAGCCTGGTGCGGCCGAGCATCCACCCGTTGAACCAGCCGACGGCCAGCGTGGTCGCCAGCGAGACCAGCACGCCGACCCAGGTCACCGCGGTGAACTGGTACGAGACCATCGAGGAGGTCAGCGCCGCGGTGGTGACCAGCACGCCGGCCGAGAGGTCGAACTCGCCGCCGATCATCAGCAGCGAGACCGGCACCGCCATGATCCCGATGGTGGAGGCCGCGTACAGCACGGTGCCCAGCGAGGAGACCCGCAGGAAGGGTTCGGCGACGGCGGCGAAGACCACGAAGACCGCGACGGCGGCGATCAGCGCGCCCAGCTCGGGGCGGGCGAGGAGCCGCCGCAGGGCCGCCGGGCGGCCGTCGACCAGGCCGTCGTGGGCGAGGAGGTCGGGGCTGCTCACCTGGTCCCCCTCGCGACGTACTCGGCGAGCGCGTCGGCGTTGTCCTTGGTCAGGATCTGCGGACCGGTCTCGACGGGCTTGCCGCCCCCGAGCATGTTCAGGTTGTACTTGTACAGCCAGATCAGGTCGACGCCCGTGTAGCCCTGGAGGTAGGGCTGCTGGTCGACGGCGAAGCCGACGCTGCCGGACTTGAGCCCGGACACCACCTGGGTGCCCAGGTCGAAGGTGTCCAGCTCGACGCTGCGGCGGGCGTCCTGGACGGCCTGGAGACCGGTGGCGGCCATCGGGCCGGAGAGGGTGAGCACGGTGTCGATGGCCGGGTCGGCCTGGAGCTTGGCGGAGATCGCGGCGCGGGCGTCGGGCATGTCGACGCCGTTGACGTAGAGCACCTGGAAGGCGCCGCCGGCCTTGGACTGGGCTCCGGAGCAGCGTTGCTCCTGACCGACGTTGCCCTGCTCGTGGATCACGCAGAGCACGTTCTTGCGGCCGCGCGAGGCCAGCTCGGCACCGGCCGCCCGGCCGGCGGTGGACTCGTCCTGGCCGATGTGGGTCAGCGCGCCGAACTTCTGCGAGAACTCCTGGCCGGAGTTGATGGTGATCACGGGGATGCCCGCGGCCTTGGCCTTGCCGAGGACGTCGGCCATGGCGTCGCCCTTGGCGAGGGTGACCAGCAGGCCGTCGACCTTCTGGTCGATGGCGGCCTGGACGAGCTGGACCTGGTTCTGGGTCTGCGCGTCGTTGGAGTACAGGAAGGTGATGTTGTCCTTGGCGGCGGCCTGCTCGGCGCCCTTGCGCACAGTGTCCCAGAAGGCGTCGCCGGCTCCGGCGTGGGTCACCATGGCGACCTTCCAACGCGGGGTGGTGACGGCGCTGCCGCCGGTGGCCGCGGCCTTGGCGCGGGCCTCCTCGGCGCGTCTGCCTCCGGTACTGCTGCAACCGGCCGCGGTGACCGCGAGTGCCAGGACGGCGCACACGGGCCAGAAGCGGCGGGACGGGCGAAAGCGGGTGATGCTCATCCCCATAGTCTCCCTTCCCTGGTCGCGCGGGATCGCACCGCCTCGCCCGGCAGGCCCGATGGCCTGGGAGGTAAGGTGCCCCGGGGGACCTTTCCTGGTAGTTCGCTGAACATCTGGTCCGGACGACGTCTGTCCGGGTGGCAGACTTAGGCGCCGATCCGAACGGGTTCATCGCGAGAACGTGATGTTCCTCTCAGGTTCCGCACAGATTCGGACGGCAACCGATCATCGGTCCATCACCGTCTGATGCCATTGACGTGCGTTCGGGCGAGTGGGGCCCGGGCGGCGTGCGACCCGATACGAGAACTCGATGGAACTGACAGGTACGCCATTCTTCCTCCTCACCGTCATCCTGGTGCCGGTGTCCATCACAGTGGCGCTGCTGTTCTGGGGGAAGGTCGGCGGCCCGCAGCCGGTGCGCTACCTCACCCGGATCGTCATGATCATGTTCTGCCAGGTCACGGCCGTCCTGATGGTGTTCGTGATGGTCAACAACGCCAACCTGATCTACGGCAACTGGGACGACCTGCTCGGCACCGGGAACCACGTCCGCGCGGTGCCCGTCCTGACGCCGGTCGACCCGGCCGCCACGGCGGGCCAGGGCGGTGAGGCCGCCAAGGAGCCGCCGAAGGTCAAGCAGAGCTTCGGCGGCGTGAACGACCCGCTCGTCCCGAACGACGTGCAGCGGACCGAGCTCAAGGGCCAGGTGTCCGGGGTCGACGGCGAGGTGCTGGTCTGGCTGCCGCCGCAGTACAACGACCCGGCGTTCAAGGACAAGAAGTTCCCCGTGGTCGAGCTGATCCCGGGCTACCCCGGCTCCTCCTCCACCTGGTACGGCACCCTCAAGGTCTCCGAGCAGCTCAAGCCGCTGATGCAGCAGGGCAAGGTCGCCCCGTTCATCCTGGTCTCGCCCCGCACGAAGCTGCTGAACAACCAGGACGCGGGCTGCACCGACATCCCCGGCAAGATCAACGCCGACGCCTGGGTCACCCGCGACGTCCCGCAGATGGTGCTGGACAACTTCCGGGCGGACCCGTCCGCGGACCGCTGGGCGATCGCCGGCTACTCGGCCGGCGCGCACTGCGCCGCCAAGCTGTCGCTGTCCCACCCCAACCGGTACCGGGCCGCCATCGCGATGTCCGGCTACAACGACCCGGCCCAGGAGCCGGACTCCCTGGTCGGCAAGGACGCCAAGCTGCGCGAGGCCAACAACCCGGTCAACATCCTGAAGACCGCCCCGCAGCCGCCGAAGGTCGCCCTGCTGGTCAGCGGTTCCAAGGGCGACGGCTACGAGGACGGCGAGGCGATCCGCGCCGCCGCCAAGGCCCCGACCACCGTCCAGGTCGAGGAGGGCACCGGCCCGCACACCACCGAGCAGTGGAAGAAGATGGTTCCGGCCGCCTTCCAGTGGCTGACCTCGGTCATCCCGGTCCAGTAGGCCGGCCGGCAGCAGCGAACCGTACGGGCAGGGCCCGCCGCGACCGAGGTCGCGGCGGGCCCTGCCGCATGTCCGGGCGCGGCGTCAGGCCAGCTCCAGCGCCAGATAGAAGTCCACCCGGTCCTCCAGCCGGGAGAGGTCACGCCCCGTCAGCTCCTCGATCCGGCCGATCCGGTACCGCAGGGTGTTCACGTGGACGTGCAGCTGCGCGGCGCAACGGGTCCAGGAACCGTCCGAACGCAGGAAGGCCTCCAGGGTGCGGACCAGGTCCGCCTGGTGCTCGATGTCGTACGCGATCACCTTGTCCAGCAGCCGGCCGCGGAAGGCGCGGCGCACCTCGTCCGGGACGGCGGCCAGCAGCAGCACGTGCGAGGCGAGCTCCTCGGGGCCCGCGACGCAGACCCGGCCGACCCGGGAGGCGGCGATCCGGCGGGCATGCCGGGCCTCCTCCAGGGCGCCGCGCAGACCGCCGGC
>NZ_JBIVVI010000154.1:0-10953 GCF_044757675.1 Kitasatospora sp. NPDC091257 | reverse complement strand
GTCCAGGAGCCCCGACCCCTGGAAGGATGGGCCGCATGGCAGCGACCCTCGTCGACCTCACCCATCAGGTGACCACCGCGATGCCCGTCTACCCCGGCGACCCGGCCGTCCTGCTGGAGCCCGCGCTCACCACCGCCACCGCCGGGGTGAACGTGCTGGCCCTGCACCTCGGCTCGCAGTCCGGGACGCACGTGGACGCGCCGTACCACGTGGACGTCACCTGGCCGACCCTGGACGGGCTGCCGCTGGAGCGGTTCACCGGCCCGGCCGTGATCGCCGACCTGCGCGGGCTGGAGCCCCGGACGGCCGTCACCCCCGAGTTGCTGGCGCCCGCGCTGGAGCGGGCCGCCGAGGGAACCGTCCTGCTGCTGGCCACCGGCTGGGCCCGGCACTGGGGCACCGACGCCTACCTCGCCCACCCCAGCCTGACCCCCGCCGCCGCCGAGGCGATCGTCGCCGCCGGGGTGCGGACGGTCGGGGTGGACGCGCTCAGCGTCGACCCGACCCCCGACCCGGGCCCGGGCGACCCCACGGTGGCCGCCCTGCTCGCCGACCTCACCGACGAGCACGACCACGGCACCGCCGAGGAGCCGACGCTGGCCGCCCACCGGGTGCTGCTGGGGGCGTCCGGCGGCGGGGTGATCGCCGAGAACCTGACCGACCTGCGGCCGCTGCTGGCGGCCCAGGAGGCCGGCCTGCCGGTGGAGGTCTCGCTGTTCCCGCTGCGGCTGGTCGCGGCGGACGGCGCACCCGTGCGGGCGGTGGCCCGGCTGGGCTGAACCGGCGAGTAGACTCCCGGGACTTGGTCTAGACCATCCCCCGTCAACGCCAGTACGCTTTCCGGCCATGGCTGAGATCATCGGAGTGATCGAGCGACTCTGGCGCTACCCCGTGAAGTCCACCGGCGGCGAGCGGCTCGACTCCGTCGAGGTGGACGGACGCGGCCTGGCCGGCGACCGCCTCTACGCCGTCCGCGACGCGGCCGGGAAGCTCGGCTCGGGCAAGAACACCCGCCGCTTCCGCCGGATGGACGGCCTGCTCCGCCTCTCCGCCCGGCTCGGCCACCGGATCGACGGCCCCGAACTGTTCGATCCGCTCGGCCGCCCGGTCGACCGGCCGAACGCCTTCCTGCGCGCCTACCTCCAGCGCGAGGACGTCGAACTCGCCCGCGAGGACGCCGTGTCGCACTTCGACCGGCTGCCGGTCAGCGTGCTCAGCACCGCCACCCTGGACTGGGTCCGCGAGGCCGTCCCCTTCGCCGTGATCGACGAGCGCCGGTTCCGCCCCAACATCGTGCTGCGCACCCCGCCCGGCACCCCGCCGTTCGTCGAGGACGCCTGGCTCGGCCGCCAGGCGTCCGGCGAGGCCCCCGGCAGCGCCCGGCTCTCCTTCGTCGCCTCCAGCGAGCGCTGCGCGATGACGGGCGCCCCGCAGCCCGGACTTCCGCACGCGCCCGAGATCCTCAAGGCCGTCGTGCACGCCCACGACGGGCGGCTGGACGCGCTCGCCGAGGTCGCCGCCCCGGGTCGCCTGCGGGTCGGCGACCGACTGCTCCTGGGCTGACCGCAGCCTTTCGCGTACAACCTACCGTTCGTCAACACCTTTCTCCGATTGACGACTTGACCTTCGCTCACCCATCCTGTCTTACTGTCATAAGACAGGAGAACAACTAGTGATCGAGTTCGTCCTCGACAGCCGCTCGCGGGTCGCCACCTACATGCAACTCGTGCTCCAGGTGAAGCAGGCCCTGCGGGTCGGACTGGCCCGGCCCGGCGACCAACTGCCGAAGGTCCGCGAGGTGGCGCGCACCCTGGCGATCAACCCCAACACCGTCCTCAAGGCCTACCGGGAACTGGAGTTGGAGGGGCTCGCCGAGGGTCGGCCCGGCGTGGGGACCTTCCTGGTCGGCACGCTGGCCGGCCCCGCGCTGGCCAACCAGGCCGAGTTGCGCGAGGACCTGGTGGTCTGGCTGCGCAAGGCCGAGACCGCCGGACTCGCCCACGAGGACATCGCCGCGCTGATCGACACCACGATGCGGGCAACACTCAACAGGGGGAAGACATGACGGAAGTCGCACTGGAAGCACGCGAATTGGGAAAGCGGTACGGCAAGTCCTGGGCACTGGAGGGCTGCTCGCTCCAGCTCCCGGCCGGACGGATCGCCGCACTGGTCGGCCCGAACGGGGCGGGCAAGTCCACCCTGCTGCACCTGGCCGTCGGACTGCTCGAACCGGACGCCGGCGAGGTCCGGGTGTTCGGCCGCGACCCCCGGCAGGGCGTCGCGGCGCTGGCCGGGATCGGATTCGTCGCCCAGGACACCCCGCTCTACCCGGACTTCACCGGGGACGAGCTGATCACCATGGGCGGCAAGCTCAACCACCACTGGGAGGCCGCCCCCGCCCGCGACCGGCTGACCCGCCTCGGCATCCCCCTCGACAAGCCGGTCGGCCGACTGTCCGGCGGCCAACGCGCCCAGGTGGCACTGGCCCTGGCGCTCGCCAAGCAGCCCCGACTGCTGCTGCTGGACGAGCCGGTGGCCGCCCTCGACCCCCTGGCCCGGCACGCGTTCATGCAGGAACTGATGGGCGCCGTCGCCGAGAGCGGCACCACCGTGCTGCTCTCCTCGCACCTGCTCGCCGACCTGGAACGGGTCTGCGACCACCTGGTCGTCCTGAACAGCGCACAGGTCCAACTGACCGGCACTGTGGACGACTTGCTCGCCGAGCACTGCCGGATCACCGGCCCCCGGACCGGCACGGAGTCCGTACCGGGAGTGACCGCCGTCATCCAGGCCAGCCACACCGAGCGCCAGTCCACCCTGCTGGTGCGCACCGACGGGCCGGTGGACGAGAACGTCTGGACCGTCCACCCGGTGACCCTGGAGGACCTCGTCCTCGCCTACCTGGGCGCGGGCGACACCCGGTTCTCCCCGGAGGTGGCGGCATGACCTGGCTGATCTGGCGCCAGCACCGCAAGCAACTGTTCTGGACGCTCGCCGCGCTGGCCGCGCTGGCCGCCGTGATGGTGCCCACCGGCCTCGCGATGCGCGGCGCCCTCGACCGCAGCGGCCTCGGCTCCTGCCTCGCCAAGCTCGGCCACGAGAGCCTGCTGACCGGGGGCGGCGGCTGCGAGGGCCTCAACCAGCGCTTCCAGAACCAGTACGGCGGACTCCTCTACGTCGCCGTCCTGTTCGTGCTGCTGCCGGTGCTGGTCGGCCTGTTCTTCGGCGCGCCGCTGGTCGCCCGCGAGGTGGAGAACGGCACCCACCGCCTGGTGTGGACCCAGGGGATCAGCCGGCGGCACTGGGTGCTCGCCAAGTTCGGCCTGGTGGGCGGCGCCGCGGTGCTGCTCGCGGTCGCGTACGCGCTGGGCGTGGCCTGGTGGTTCGGCCCCTTCGCGGCCACCGGCCAGGGCCGGCTGGGCTACCTGAGCTTCGACGTCCAGGGCGTCGCCCCGATCGCGTACACCCTGTTCGCGGTGGCGCTCGGCGTGTACACCGGCACGGCGGCCCGCAAGGTGCTGCCCGCGATGGGGATCTCGCTCGCCGCGTTCGCCGCGGTGCGCGTCCTGGTCGAGACGGCGGTCCGCCCGTACCTCCTCCCGGCGAAGACGGCCACGTACGCGGCGGAGAGCGGACTGCTCCCCAACCGCTATGCCGGGGACTGGGTCTTCGACCAGGTGGTACGCAACGGCGCCGGCGAGACCGTGCTGCACGACGGGCAGATCGGCTGCCCGCCGGCCACGGACCCGGGGGCCGCCGACTGCGCCAGGAACATGGCCGAGCACGGCTTCGGCGCCGGGCCGTACACCAACGCGATGGAGTACCAGCCCGCCGACCGGTTCTGGACCTTCCAGGGGATCGAGTCGGGGCTGTTCCTCGCCCTGACCGCGCTGCTGGTGTTCCTCGCGGTGCGGCGGATCCGGCGGATCTCCTAGGGCGGGCCGGGTGGCCGCGGACCGGGCGCCGCGGCCTGCCGATCACGGCCCTCCTCAGGGAGTGTCGCCGTCGCTCCCGGATCCTGCCGCGGGGACGGCGACCGCCCGCAGGTAGGCGTCGACGAAGATGTCGACGATCTCGTCCATCGAGGGCAGCCCGGCCCCCAGGGCGGGCTCCAGCACCGGCCGCATCAGGACGTGGTTGAGCAGCGGGCCGAGCAGCAGCTGGATCAGCACCGGGGTGGGCAGCGGCCTCAGCCGGCCGGCCCGCACGTGCGGCCGCAGCAGCCGGTCGAGGCTGTCGAGCGTCCGCGGCAGGTTGGCGGCCACCACCCGGGCGGCGGGGCCGTCCGGCCGGCCGAGCAGGTCGGCGAAGACCGCCGGGACGATCCGCGGCTCGTGCGCGAAGGCGGCGACGAAGGTGGTGTGCAGCGCCCGGACGGTGTCCTCCAGGCGCTCCGGCGGGTCGGCGGCGAGGGCCTCCAGGCCGGGCAGCGCGGAGTGCCGCTCGAAGACGGCGGCGAGCAGGCCGTCCCGCCCCTCGAAGACGGTGTGCAGGCCGGGCAGCGAGCAGTCCGCCCGGTCCGCCACCGCGTCCAGGGTGACCCCGGCCAGGCCCCGCTCGGCCACCAGCAGCGCCGCCGCCTCGATCGCGCGCTCGCGCACCGGCGGCCGTCCGCCCGGGTCGACCCCCGCCTCCCGGACCGCCTCGTCCAGCGCGGCCCGGGAGCCGCCGAGCCGGCGCAGCAGCGTGCTGCGGGAGATCCCGGCCGTCGTGGCGATCGCCGTCAGCGGGACGTCGGCGACGTCCTGGCCCCGTTCCTTCGCCGCCGTGAGGGCGGCCGTCACCAGCTCCTTCATGTGGAGCATCGTACTACTTGACATCTGGAATGGTTCCAGAGACTCTGTAAAGGCAGGTTCCACACGGACAGTGATCGATCGAGCACTGAAAGGGGAGAGCCATGAGCGTCGTGATCTCCGGGGGCGGGCCGGCCGGAATGATGCTGGGTCTGCTGCTGGCACGCGCCGGCGTCGAGGTGACCGTGCTGGAGAAGCACCGGGACTTCCTGCGCGACTTCCGCGGCGACACCGTCCACGCCTCCACCGTGCGGCTGATGGACGAACTCGGCCTCGGCCGGAAGTTCGCCGCCCTGCCGCAGAGCCGCCTCGGCAACCTGGTCGTCCGGACACCCGACGCCGGCCCCGTCGCACTGAGCGCCTACGAGCGGCTGCGGCCCCCGTACAACTACATCGCCATGATCCCGCAGTGGGACCTGCTGAACTTCCTGGTCGAGGAGGCCGGGCGGGAACCCGCCTTCACCCTGCGGATGAACACCGAGGCGACCGGCCTGCTCCGGGACGGCGCCGGCCGGGTGACCGGCGTCCGGTACCGCACCCGGGACGGCGAGGAGGGCGAACTCCACGCCGACCTCACCGTCGCCGCCGACGGCCGGCACTCCACCCTGCGCCGGGCGGCCGGCCTGGTGCCCGAGGAGTTCCCGGTGCCCTTCGACACCTGGTGGTTCCGGCTGCCCCGGCACACCCACGAGCAGGCCCTGCCGCCCAGCCTCGTCCCCGGCTTCGGCCACGGCGACCTGGCGTTGAGCTTCGCCCGGGCCGACTACTTCCAGATCGCCTACTTCCGCGCCAAGGGCGCCGACCCGCAGCTGCGCGCCGAGGGCATCGAACGGTTCCGCGCCCGGATCGCCGAACTGCTGCCCCAGTACGCCGACCGGGTCGACCGGCTGGCCGGCCTCGACGACGTCCACCTGCTCGACGTCAGGCTCAACCGGCTGAACCGCTGGCACCGGGACGGGCTGCTGCTGATCGGCGACGCCGCCCACGCGATGTCCCCGGCCGGCGGGGTGGGCATCAACCTCGCGATCCAGGACGCCGTCGCGGCCGCCGCCCTGCTCGCCGGACCGCTGCGGCACGGACGCCCGACCGTGGCGGCCCTGGCCCGGGTCCAGCACCGCCGGTGGCGGCCGACCGTGATCATGCAGGGGGTGCAACAGGTCCTGCACCACGTGATGTTCGAGCCGGTCCTCACCGGCCGGCAGGCCGGCCCGCCCACCCGGCTGGTGCGGCTCGCCCGGCACGTCCCCGGCTTCCCGCTGCTGCTGTCCCGCCTGATCGCCTTCGGCCCGCTCCCCGAGCACGCCCCGGCCTTCGCCCGGCGCGACGCCTGAGTTCACTCGACCGGGTGAGACCCACGGCGCGGGGCGCCGCCCGGCTCCAGGACCTCTCGGCGAGCAGCGGCCCGCCCGCCCCCGCGCACCGTCCGTTCGGGCGGGCGGTGCGCGGGGAACGACCGTTGGCATGACGATCCCTCACCGCTCGACCGGCACCGGCGACCACCACGTCCTGGTCCTGCACGACTGGTTCGGCACCAGCGAGGGCTGGGGCCCGTTCCTCGACTACCTCGACGGCGACGCCTTCAGCTACGCCTTCCTCGACTACCGCGGCTACGGCCAGCGCAAGGACGTCCCCGGCGCGTACACCCTCGCCGAGATCGCCTCCGACGCGCTCGCCCTGGCCGACCAGCTCGGCTGGGACCGCTTCTCGCTGGTGGGCCACTCGATGGGCGGCAAGGCGGCCCAGCAGGTGCTCGCCGAGGCGCCGCTGCGGGTGCGCAAGCTGGTCGGCCTGGCCCCGGTGCCGGCCGGGGCGTACCCCCTGGACGAAGCGGGCGAGGCGCTGTTCTACGGCGCCGCCGAGGACCGGGAGAAGCGCCTCGCCATCCTGGACCTGGTCACCGGACAGCGGGCCGGCCGGGTCTGGCTCGACCGCATGGTCGACCAGTCCCTGCGGCTGTCCACCCCGGAGGCCTTCGGCGGCTACGTCCGCGACTGGGCGACGGCCGACCTCCAGCGCCGGATCGACGGCAACCCGGTGCCGGTCAAGGTGATCGTCGGCGAGCACGACCTCGCCCTCACCGCCGAGGTGATGCGCGGAACCTTCCTCGCCCACTACCCCAACGCCGAGTTGGAGGAGCTCGGCGGCAGCGGGCACTACCCGATGTACGAGGCCCCGGTGGCCCTGGCGGTGTCGCTGGAGGGCTTCCTGCACAACTGAGCCCGGCCCGGCGCACCGGGCCGGCGCGCACCCGGGTGGACGCGTCGGGTAGACGCTGACGCATGGACCCTAGACCCGCACGCATTGGGCGTCTCATCCTTCTCGCTTACGTTCGATGCATGACAGATGAGCGAGTTGACGGCACGTCCCGGGTGCTGGTGATCGGCGTCTCCGGGGCGGTCGGACGGCACGTCGGGCTGCAGCTCGCGGCCTCCGGAGTACGGGTGCGGACGCTGCCCCCGCGGGACCTGCTCGCCCCGGTGTCGCTGGAGGCGGCGGTGCGGGGCGCCGGGGCCGTCCTGCTGGGGTGGCCGTTCCCGACGGCGGACGGGGACACGGAGGCGGTGGGCGTGCTGGCCCGGGAGGTCGGGCGGGTGGTGCTCCTGTCGCCGGCCGGCCCCGGCCGGCCGGCGGGCGGGGTCGAGGCGCTGCTCACCGGCAGCGGGGTACGGCACACGGTGCTGCGGGCGCACGGCTTCGCCGCCGCGCTGCAGTGGGCGGAGGAGATCAGGGCCGGGGGCGTGGTGCGGGGCTACGGCGGCGCGGCCGGGCTGAACCCGGTGGACGAGCGGGACATCGCGGCGGTCGCCGTCCGCACCCTGGTCGAGGACGGCCACCACGGGGCCCGGTACGTCCTCACCGGCCCGGAGTCACCCACCCAGGCGGAGCAGGTGGAGATCATCGGCACGGCCGCGGGCCGCCCGGCCACCTGGCAGGAGGTCCCCCGCGAGACCGCCCGCCGCCGGCTGTCCGCCACCGGCCGGGCCCCCGCCGCCGTCGACGGCGCCCTGGACCTCGTCCACGCCCGCCTCTGCGCCCCCGAACCGGCCACCACCACGGTCCGGGACGTCACCGGCCACCCCGCCCGCAGCTTCCACGCCTGGGCGACGGACCACGCCGCCCTGTTCCGCTGAACCGGCCCGCCCGGCCCGGCGGTTCAGTAACGCCGGTACACGTCGCGGCGGTCGCCCGGGCGTCAGATCCCGAGGCCGCGGACGGCCAGGTCCACCAGGGCGAAGAAGAACAGCGAGATCCCCACGAAGCTGTTGGTCTGGAAGAACGCCCGGTTGAGCTTGGACAGGTCGTTCGGCTTCACGATGGTGTGCTCGTAGACGAACGCGCCCGCGACGACCACGAGGCCGATCCAGAAGGCCACGCCGGCGTCCGTCAGGAACCCGAACCAGCCCAGCAGGAGGGTGGTCAGGAGGTGGCACACCCGCGCGCCGCGGATGGCCACCGGGACGCCGTAGCGCGCGGGCACCGAGCGGACCCCGTTCTCGCGGTCGGACTCGACGTCCTGGCAGGCGTAGATCAGGTCGAAGCCGCCGATCCAGATGCCGACCGCCGCACCGAGGACGACCGCGTCCCAGGACCAACTGCCCGTCACCGCCAGCCAGGCGCCGACCGGCCCCATCGCCTGGGCCAGGCCGAGGATCGCCTGCGGGAAGTTCGTGAACCGCTTGCCGTACGGGTAGACCACCATCGGCACCACGGCGATCGGCGCGAGCGCCAGGCAGAGCGGGTTGAGCATCGCGGCCGCGCCGAGGAAGACCACCAGCGCGACGGCCGAGCCGACGTACGCGGTCTTCAACGACACCGCGCCGGTGACGAGTTCGCGCGTGGCGGTGCGCGGGTTCCGGGCGTCGATCTCGCGGTCGATGATCCGGTTCGCCGCCATGGCGAAGGTCCGCAGCCCGACCATGCAGACCGTGACGACGAACAGTTCGCCCCAGTGCACCCGCCCGTCGGCGAGGAACATGGCCGTCAGCGCGGCGATGTACGCGAACGGGAGCGCGAAGACCGAGTGCTCGAACGCCACCAGGCGCAGGAACGCCTTGGTGCGCCCGGGGGTCTCGGCGGCGGCCGTACTCACAGTCCGTACTCCTTCCAGCGGCGCGACACCAGCGCGGCCGTGGCCGGGTCCGAGGAGACCATCTCCGGCCAGCCGCCGTCGCGGGTGTAGCCCTCCTCGGGCAGCTTGCGGGTCGCGTCGATGCCGGCCTTGCCGCCCCAGAACTGCTGGTACGAGGCGTGGTCCAGGTGGTCGACCGGGCCTTCGACCACGGTGAGGTCGCGGCTGTAGTCGACGTTGCCGAAGGCCCGCCAGGCGACTTCCTGGTAGTCGTGCACGTCGCAGTCGGAGTCCACCACGATGATCAGCTTGGTCAGCGACATCATGTGCGCGCCCCAGATCGCGTGCATCGTCTTCTGGGCGTGCTTGGGGTACTTCTTGTCGATCGAGACGATCACGCAGTTGTGGAAGCCACCGGCCTCGGGCAGGTCGTAGTCGACGATGTCCGGAATGATGATCTTCAGCAGCGGCAGGAAGAACCGCTCGGTGAACTTGCCCAGCGGGCCGTCCTCCGTCGGCGGGCGGCCGACCACGATGGACTGGAGGATCGGGCGGCGGCGCATCGTCACGCAGTCGATCTTCAGCGCCGGGAACGGCTCCTGCGGGGTGTAGAAGCCGGTGTGGTCGCCGAACGGGCCCTCGGGCAGCATCTCGCCGGGCTCCAGCCAGCCCTCCACGACCACCTCGGCGTCGGCCGGGACCTGGAGCGGCACCGTCCTGCAGTCGACCATCCGGACCCGCTCCCCGGCGATGAAGCCCGCGAAGAGGTACTCGTCGATGTCCCCGGGCAGCGGCGCGGTGGCCGCGTAGGTGACGGCCGGCGGGCAGCCGAAGGCGATCGCGACCGGGAGGCGCTCGCCCCGCTTGGCCGCCACCGCGTAGTGGTTGCGGCTGTCCTTGTGGATCTGCCAGTGCATGCCGATGGTGCGGCGGTCGTGCCGCTGGAGCCGGTAGAGGCCCAGGTTGCGGATGCCGCTGTCCGGGTCCTTGGTGTGGGTCAGGCCCAGGTTGAAGAAGGACCCGCCGTCCAGCGGCCAGGTGAACAGGGCGGGCAGCGCGTCGAGGTCGACGTCGTCGCCGGTGAGCACGACCTCCTGCACCGGGGCGTCACCGGACTTCACGTGCCGGGGCGGGACGTGCGCCATCGAGGCGAGCTTGCCGAAGGCGTCCCGGAAGCCGGTGAAGCCCTGCGGCAGCTCGGGCTTGAGCAGGCCGGCGATCTTCTCGGAGATGTCGTCCGGGCCCTTGAGGCCGAGCGCCTTGGCCAGCCGCCGCTCGGTGCCGAAGACGTTCATCGCCAGCGGCATCGACGAGCCCTTGACGTTCTCGAAGAGCAGGGCCGGGCCCTTGGCCTTCTGCACCCGGTCGACGATCTCGCCGATCTCCAGGTGCGGGTCCACCTCCGCCTTGATGCGCTTGAGGTCGCCCTCGCGGTCGAGGGCCCGGAGAAACGAGCGGAGATCGTCGTATGCCATGCCTGTCAGTATCCGCCACCCGATAGCCTGGCCCGGTCAAGGGCCCCTGGAAGGCGCCCGCCGCCGCCGTCGCCCGGGGGGAGATCCCAGCCGTGCCGAGGATTCTTCTGACCATCGTCCTTCCGCTCGCGCTCTGGGTCTGGGCGTTCGTGGACTGCCTGACCACGCCCGAGGACGAGGTGAAGCACCTGCCCAAGGTGGTCTGGGTGCTGATCGTGCTGCTCTTCCCGCCGCTGGGCCCGATCGCCTGGCTGATCGCCGGCAAGCAGCGCGGCTTCCTGCGGACCGCGCCCGCCGGGGCCGGGCCGGGCTACCCGGCCGACGACCGCCCGGGCCGTCCGGCCCCGCGCGGCGGGCGCCCGCTGGCTCCGGACGACGACCCCGAGTTCCTCGCCTCGTTGAAGAAGAGCAACAAAGACCACGAGGACATGCTCAAGCAGTGGGAGGCCGACCTGCGCCGCCGCGAGCGCGAGCTGCGCGACGGCGACGAGCCCGAGGACGGGCGCAAGGGCTGATCGGCGCAGGTCCGCCCGCTCGCTCGGACAGCCCACCCCCACCGCGCGGGGTGGGCTGCGGCATTTTTGGCGCTTCCCTACGACTGCGCAACCCCTAACCC
>NZ_JBIVVI010000153.1:0-10976 GCF_044757675.1 Kitasatospora sp. NPDC091257 | reverse complement strand
GGTGCCGCCGGTGCCGGGGGTGGTGGCCGGGGTGGCCCGCAGGGCGACCTTCAGCAGGTCGTTGGCGGGGTTGCGGTCCCAGCTCATGACGGCGCTGGGGTGGCCCGGCTCGTAGGCGCTCGCCATGTTCTGCAGCGAGACCGTCGCGGTGAGCTCGTCGGTGCCCGCGGGGACCGAGAGGGTCAGCTTGTGGGAGTTGGTGGCGCCGGCCGGGATGAAGAACCCGCCCAGCCCCTCGCAGTTGAACTTGTTGAGCGGCTTGTCGGACTTCTGGCCGAGGACGTAGTCGTACGGCTGGCAGGTCGACGGCAGGCCGGTGACGGTGACCCCCTCCGGGAACTGCACCTGGAGTTCGGGCGCGCTCTCGCCGCCGCTGCGGTCCATGATCGAGGCCGGGCCGCCGCTGACGGCGCCGAGGGTGAAGGTGCCGGTGGTGCCGGAGGCGTCCGGTGCCCAGGAGCCGTTCACCGCGAAGTCGGCGCCGTTGTCGGCGAGGACCTCCTGCTCGGTGGAGTAGGCGTTCGAGTCGAGGCCGTCCGGGATCCCCTCGCCGGAGGTCGGCACCAGGGCGGCGGGAGCGCCGGTGCCGCGCTGGAACGACATCCGCCGGCGCAGGTCCGCAGCGCTGCTGCCGCTCGCTCCCTCGGCGGGGAAGACGGAGTAGCCGGCGAAGGCGTAGCGGGCGTCCGCGCCCACGGTGAGGTCGAGGCCGTTCAGCTTGACGGCCTGGCCGGGGGCGATCTCGCCGTCGATGGTGCAGATGCCGTGCACGGTGGGCATCGGGGAACCGAAGCCGTGGCCCGCCCAGTCGCCCTTGTCCTTCGCGTACTCGCAGTTGGAGGGCCAGGTGGCCACGTCGAGGCCCGGGGTCAGGTAGACCTCGACGACCGCCCGCCGGGCCGCGACCTCGCCGTGGTTGGCGAAGGCGAGAGTCGACGGGAGCGTGCTGCCGACCTTGACGTCACGCTGCTCCGAGGGCTCCTTGGGGCGGAAGCCGGCACCGCCGATCTCCACCCGGATGTCGGCCTCGGCGGTCTCGGCGCCGGGGGCGCTGAGGGTGGCGTGGACGGTGCCGGTGGAACCGGGGCGGACGCCCGCGACGGCGCTCAGCCACGGGTGGCTGGTGATGTTGATGTTCTCCAGGTCGAGGCGCCAGATGTCGCAGGTGATCACCTTGCCCGCGGTGGCGCAGCCCGGGACGCCGAGCGTGGCCAGCCCGTCGATGCCGGTGGTGTCGAACGCGAGTTTGGCGCCGGTCACGACGTCGGTGCCGGTCCGGCCGATCCGCAGGTGGATGTTCTCGCCGAACTGGGGCTGAGGGGCCGGCTGGGTCGAGATCTGGATCGTGCCGGTCGGGAAGATCCGGAGCTGGGTGCCGGCGGCGTGCGCCGGGACGGCCGCGGTGCCGGAGGCCAGGGCGGCCACGATCGTGGCCGTGCCCGCGCCGAGGATCCGGCGCGTGCGAGTCGAAAGCATGTGAATCCCCCGCGGTTGGAGTGGTGAGGCTCCGCACCCTAGGGATTGTTGAACGGGCGTCAACCCGGTTGATCAGCGGCCAATTCGCCCAGGACGGGATCGAACGGCCTGGTCATCGGGGTGAAGGTTATGAAGACGTGATCGACGGCGGCCGGCGGGATCGCGGCATTGTCGACACATGGACCGGCCTGCGGGCGATGGGCCGGCGTGCCGACGGAGGGCCGGCGCACGAACGGAGGGGAGACCGCGGTGGCGGTCTCCCCTCCGTTCGGCGGACGGGCCGGTTCAGCCGGTGCCGGTGGCGAGTTCGACGTCCTCGGTCTCCTCGGGGGACAGGTCGGCGGGCGGGGCGGGCCGGGCCGGGGGCTTGGGGCGGCGGCCGAACAGCTCGGCGGGGGTGGGCATCCGGTGCGGACGGGGCGGGGTCTTCGCGGCGGCGGGCTGCTCCGGGCGGGACTCGGTGCTGCTCATGGTGGTCCGTCCTCCTACGGGGGTGGGGTGACTGTGCGGCGGTGCGGCGGGGCTCGGTACGGCCACCAGGTGGCGGGGCTGCCCGGTGTGGAGGGCGAGCCGTTCGCGGACGGCGGCCTCGGCCAGCGCGTGGCAGCGCCCGGCCAGCCGGGAGCGGCGGGCCCGCTCGCCCTGGCCGCAGGGCTGGCGGCTCAGCCCGCGCAGCGCGGTGAGGTCCTCGGGGCCGGGCAGGTACCCGTCGGACACCGCGTCCTCCAGCCGTTCCAGGTAGCCGGGGGCGCTGCCGGGCAGGGCGGAGCGGTAGCGTCCGAGGTCGGCGAGCAGGAAGGCGCGCAGTCGGCCGCCCTCCTGGACGGCCTCGTCGATCGCCTCGGTCAGGCGCAGGGCGTCCTGGACGTCCTCCGCCCAGAGTTCGGCGCCCGGCCCGGCGAGGGCCGGCCGGTCGGGCCGGAGGTGGACGGGGACGGCGGGGTGCAGGGCTTGGGCGAGGGCTCGGCGCAACACGCGGACTTCGTCGGCGCTGAAGGCCATACCGCCGCGCGATCCGTGTGGCGTAGGCATGGGCTGACACTACGTGAGGAATATCCGATTTGTCGGTAACGTCGCGCCGAACCATCCATGTTCGGCCTGGTGAAAAAACCTTTCGCCGCCACCTGTAACGCCATCCGGGGGCCAGCTGGTCATCCAGGTGTCAGGGGAGAACGAGCGAGGGGGCCGGGCAGGATGCAACCGGACGGTCAGGGGAAGGCGTCCCGGGGCGGGCGGCGGGACGAGGACTTCCAGGCCTTCGCGGCCGCCCGCGCCAGACCGCTCTACCGGTCGGCCTGCCTGCTCGCCGGCGGGGACACCCACCTCGCCGAGGACCTGGTGCAGGAGGCGTTCGGGCGGATCTACGTCCAGTGGCACCGCACCTTCCCCTTCGGGGCCAAGCGCCGGATCGACAACCCGGCCGGGTACGCGCACACCGTGCTGGTGCGGGTCTTCCTCTCGCACCGCGGCCGCCGCTCCAGCGGCGAGCGGCCGGTCGACGCGGTGCCGGACGGCGAGGCCCCGCAGGGCGACCCGGAACTGCGGCTGGCCCTGGTGGACGCGCTCGGCCGGCTCGCGCCGCGCGACCGCGCGGTGCTGGTCCTGCGCTACTGGGAGGACCGCAGCGTCGAGGAGACCGCGGCGATCCTCCAGCTCACCCCGGGGGCCGTCCGGACCCAGTCCTTCCGGGCGCTCGGCCGGATCCGCGCGTTGCTCGGCGGCAGCCTCGACGAGCTGGCCGAGCGCTGAGCCGGCCGGCACGGCACGGCGACGTCTCCGCACTACTCACGTCAACTCGATTGGTAGAGAGGTTGGTTCAGCATGTCCGCTGAGCACGACGGGCCCGACGAGCGGTTCGAGCAGTCCTTCACCGAGGCCCTCGGCCGGGCGGGCGGGTCCTACGACGCCGAGGCCACCCGGCTGGTCGACACCGGCTGGTCGTACGGGCGCCGGCTGCGCCGCAGGCGGCGGATCGGCACCGTGGCGGGCGTCGCCGCGCTGGCCCTGGCCGGGGTGGGCGCGGCCGGGATCGGCAGCCTGCTGCCCGGGCCCGGCCCCGTGCCGAGCGGCCCGGCGTCCGCCGGCTCGGCCTCCTCCGGTGCGGCGGCGGGCCCGCCGGTCTCCGGCCCGGAGTTCCAGCAGATGCTCACCGAGCTGCTCCCGCCGGGGACGGTGCAGGTGGGCGAGGCGCGGGGGACCGAGAGCGACACCCCGCAGCTGCGGCTGGTGCTGGACGACGGGAACGGCCCGGTCCAGTACCTGTTCTGGATCATGCGCCGGGTCGGCGACACCACCTGCCCGCCCACGACGACCCCGGACGACACCTGCACCGAGGCCGACCTCCCGGGCGGTGAGCACCTGCGCATCTACCAGGCCGGGACACGCAGCGGTGAGCCGGCCGGCTCCAAGACCTGGTCCGCCAAGCTGTCCGGGACCGGGTACGAGCTGATGCTCCAGGAGTGGAACCGCAAGCCGCTGGACCAGGGCACGCCGATCACCCGCACCGACCCGCCGCTGACGCCGGACCAGCTCGCCGCGGTGGTGAAGGACCCGCGCTGGAAGAAGGTCGTGGCGGCCATCCCGAAGGACCCGCGGGCGGGCAAGCCGCTCCCGACCCCGCAGCCGGGAACGACTCGGCTCACCATCCCGGCGCCCGCGCCGACCGGCCTGACCACCCTGCTGCCCTCCGACGCGGTGGCGGGGGCCGCGTCGGCCCTGCCGGGCTTCCCGACCCCCGGCCGCTGAGCGCCGCTCAGCTCGCGGGGCGGTTGCGCTCGTACACCAGGCGCAGGCCGATCAGGGTCAGCCAGGGCTCGTGCACGTCGATGCTGGTGGCCTCGCCGAGGACCAGGGAGGCGAGACCGCCGGTGGCGATCACCTGGACGTCGTCCGGGTCCTTGGAGAGCTCCCGGGCCATCCGCTCGACCAGGCCGTCGACCTGCCCGGCGAAGCCGTAGAGGATGCCGGACTGCATGCCCTCGACGGTGTTCTTGCCGATCACGTTGCGCGGGCGGGCCAGCTCGATCTTGCGCAGCTGGGCGCCGCGGACGCCGAGCGCCTCGACCGAGATCTCGATGCCGGGGGCGATCGCGCCGCCGACGTAGTCGCCGCGCGCGTTGACGGCGTCGAAGGTGGTCGCGGTGCCGAAGTCGACCACGATGCACGGGCCGCCGTACAGGTGGTTGGCGGCCAGCGCGTTGACGATCCGGTCGGCGCCGACCTCCTTGGGGTTGTCCATCAGGACGTGCACCCCGGTCTTCACGCCGGGCTCCACGATCACCGCGGGGACGTCGCCGTAGTAGCGGCGGGTCACCTCGCGGAGCTCGTGGAGCACGGCGGGGACGGACGAGCAGATCGCCAGGCCCTCCACCGCGGCCTCCTTGACCGCGGTGTGGTTGCCCATCAACCCCTGCAGCAGCACCGCCAGTTCATCGGCCGTGCGGCGCGGATCGGTGGAGATCCGCCAGTGTTCCACCACGTCCTCGCCGTCGAACAGGCCGAGCGTGGTCTGGGTGTTGCCGACGTCGATGGTGAGGAGCATGGGCCGCTTTCTGCGAGTCGGGACGGGGCTGCGCGGGTCCGGACGGTCAGGCGCGCAGGTCCAGGCCGATGTCCAGGATCGGCGAGGAGTGGGTGAGCGCGCCCACGGCCAGGTAGTCGACACCAGTCTGGGCGACCTCGCGCGCGCTGGCCAGGGTCAGTCCGCCGGAGGCTTCCAGCTTCGCCCGGCCGGCCACCAGCGCGACGGCCTCCTTCAGCTGCCCGACGGTGAAGTTGTCCAGCAGGATCAGGTCGGCCCCGGCCTCCAGCACCGGCGTGATCTGCTCCAGGGTGTCCACCTCGACCTCGACCGGCAGCTCCGGGTACGCGGCCCGGACGGCCCGGAAGGCCTCGGCCACGCCGCCGGCCGCGACCACGTGGTTGTCCTTCACCAGCGCGGCGTCCGAGAGCGCCATCCGGTGGTTGGCGCCGCCGCCGCAGCGCACCGCGAACTTCTCCAGCGCGCGCAGGCCCGGGGTGGTCTTGCGGGTGTCCCGGACCACCGCGCCGGTGCCCTCCAGGGCGTCCGCCCAGGCGCTGGTCGCGGTGGCGATGCCGGACAGGTGGCAGAGCAGGTTGAGCGCGCTGCGCTCGGCGGTCAGCAGGTCGCGGGTGCGCGAGCGGACCGAGAGCAGCACCTGGCCGGCCTCGACCCGGTCGCCGTCCTCGACGTGCCGCTCGACCTCGAACTCCTCCTCGCAGACCAGCGAGACGACCGCCTCGGCGACCCGCAGGCCGGCCACCACGCCGGCCTGACGGGCGGTGAAGTCGGCGGTGGCGACGGCGTCGGCGGGCACGGTCGCCACCGAGGTGACGTCCTCGCCGCCGGCCAGGTCCTCGGCCAGTGCCAGGGTGGCGATGTCCTCGACCTCGACCGGGTCCAGCCCGGCCTGCTCCAGCAGCTCGGCCAGCTGCGGGTCCAGACCGGTCTCGTAGCCCTCGCCGTCGCCACAGGCGCAGCCGTCGCCGCAGCCGCCCTGGTCGGCCAGGGGGAGTTCCTCGTGGGAGTGGGTCATGGTTCTACTGCTCCTCAGGGGTGCTGACGGGACCGCCGGTGGCGGCGAGGGTGGTGATCAGGTGGCGCCGCCAGTGGGCGTCGTCGCGCTCGGGGAAGTCCTCGCGCCAGTGGCAGCCGCGGGTCTCCTCGCGCTGTGCGGCGGCCGCGACCAGGGCGGTGGCGACCAGCAGCAGGTTGGCGGCCTCCCAGGTCTCCACCCGGGGGTCGGCCGGCTTCTCCTCGGCGACGTGGGCGTAGGCCTGTTCGGCGAGGAGTGCGAGCCCGGCGGCGGTGTCGGCCATCGAGGCGGCGGAGCGCAGGATGCCCGCGCCGCGCGACATCAGCCGCTGGATCTCGGCGCGCGCCTCGGACGGGGGCAGCGGGACGGGCTGCGCGGCGTGCGCGGCGGCGACGTCCACCGCGCGCTCGGGCAGCTCGCCGGACCGGTTGCGGCCGGCCAGATCGGCGGCGATCCGCTCGGCGAAGACCAGGCCCTCCAGCAGCGAGTTGGACGCCAGCCGGTTGGCGCCGTGTACGCCGGTGCAGGCGACCTCGCCGCACGCGTACAGGCCGGGGACGGTGGTGCGGCCGTGCCGGTCGGTGCGGACGCCGCCGGAGGCGAAGTGCGCGGCCGGGGCGATCGGGATCGGCTCGGTGACCGGGTCGATGCCGTTGGCGCGGCAGAAGGCGAGGATGGTCGGGAAGCGCTGCTCCCACATCTCGGCGCCGAAGTGCCGCCCGTCCAGGAACATGTGCTGGGCGCCCTGCTCCTGCATGCGCCGGGTGATCGCCTTGGCGACGATGTCGCGCGGGGCCAGCTCGGCCAGCTCGTGCTGTCCGACCATGAAGCGGACGCCGTCCGCGTCCACCAGGTGGGCGCCTTCGCCGCGGACCGCCTCGGAGACCAGCGGCTGCTGGCCCTCGGCCTCCGGACCGAGCCAGAGCACGGTGGGGTGGAACTGGACGAACTCCAGGTCGGTGACGGCGGCGCCGGCCCGCAGGGCCAGTGCCACGCCGTCGCCGGTGGAGACCGCCGGGTTGGTGGTGGCGGAGAAGACCTGGCCCATGCCGCCGGTGGCGAGCACCACCGCGCGGGCCCGGACGGCGCCGACGCCGTCGCGCTGGCCCTCGCCCATCACGTGCAGGGTCAGTCCGGCGGCGTGGCCCGCCGCGTCGGTCAGCAGGTCGAGGACGAGCGCGTGCTCGATCAGCTCGATGTCCGGGTCGGTGCGGACGGCGGCGACCAGGGCGCGCGATATCTCGGCGCCGGTCGCGTCCCCGCCCGCGTGGACGATCCGGCGGCGGTGGTGGCCGCCCTCGCGGGTCAGCAGGATCTCGCCGTCCTCGCCCCGGTCGAACAGGGCGCCGGTGGCGATCAGCCGGCGGACGGCGTCCGGGCCCTCGGTGACCAGGGTGCGGACGGCCTCCTCGTCACAGACGCCGGCGCCGGCCACCAGGGTGTCGTCCAGGTGCTGTTCGGGGGTGTCCCCCTCGCCCAGGGCGGCCGCGACGCCGCCCTGGGCCCAGCGGGTGGAGCCCTCGTCCAGCACGGCCTTGGTGACCACCATGGCCCGCAGGCCGGCCTTGCGGACGTTGAGCGCGACGGTGAGGCCGGCGACCCCGGAACCGACCACGACCACGTCGGTGGTGGCGGTCCAGCCGGGGGCCGGGGCGGTGAGGCGGTGCGTGGACATCGGTGGGTGGCTCCTTCAGCGCGAGGCGGCGTCGGCCGCGCCGTTGCCGCCACCGTACGCCGCGTCGCCGCGCAGCAGTCCGGTGCCCTCCTGGGCTTCGGCCGGGTCCCCGCCCAGGCCGGTGATCCGGTTCCGCTCGTCCACGAAGACGACCTTCGGCTCGTAGCCCTTGGCCTCGGCGGTGTCCATCTGCCCGTAGGCGATGAGGATGACCAGGTCGCCCGGGTGGACCAGACGGGCGGCGGCGCCGTTGATGCCGATCACGCCGGAGCCGCGCGGGCCGGCGATCGTGTACGTCTCCAGCCGGGCGCCGTTGTTGATGTCGACGATGTGGACCAGCTCGCCGGGGAGCAGGTCGGCGGCGTCGAGCAGGTCCTCGTCCACCGTGACGGATCCCACGTAGTGCAGGTCGGCCTGGGTCACGGTGGCCCGGTGGATCTTGGACTTGAGCATGGTGCGGAGCATTGCGGGTCACGCCTCCTGTGAGTGCATGCCGGAAGGGGGGTGGTGCCGGTGGTTCAGCGGTTCAGCGGTTCAGCGGTTCAGCGGACGATGACGTGGACGTTGTCGATCAGGCGGGTGGCGCCCACCTTCGCGGCGACGGCCAGCACCGCCTCGCCCTGGAAGTCGTCCGCCGCCTCCGAGAAGTCGTGCGGGTCGATCAGGGCGAGGTAGTCCAGGGTGACGCCCTCGGCGCCGTCCAGGGCGGCCGAGGCGGCCTCGCGGACGGCCTTCGGGCCCTGCGCGGCGGCGTCCCGGCCCGCGAACAGGGCCTTGGACAGGGCGAGCGCCTGTGCGCGCTCCTGCTCCGAGAGGTAGCGGTTGCGCGAGGACCGCGCCAGGCCGTCCTCCTCGCGGACGGTCGGCACGCCGACGATCTCCACGTCGAAGTCCAGGTCGGCGACCATCCGCCGGATGATCGCCAGCTGCTGGGCGTCCTTCTCGCCGAAGAAGGCGAAGTCCGGGTCGGTGATGTGCAGCAGCTTGGCGACCACGGTCAGCACGCCGTCGAAGTGGCCGGGCCGGGTGGCGCCCTCGTAGCGCTCGCCCATCGGGCCGGCCGCCATGCGCACCTGCGGCTCGCCGTTCGGGTAGACCTCCTCGACGGACGGCGCGAAGACCACGTCGGCGCCGTTCTCCTCGGCCAGCCGCACGTCCTCGTCGAGGCTGCGCGGGTAGCGCTCCAGGTCCTCGCCGGCGCCGAACTGCAGCGGGTTGACGAAGACCGTCACCGCGACCCGGCCGTCCCGGCCGACCTGCTTGCGGGCGGCCCGGATCAGCGCGGCGTGGCCCTCGTGCAGCGCGCCCATGGTCATCACGACGGCGTTGTCCACCGGCTGCTCGTCCGGCCAGAACGCGGCCTCGAATTCGTCCACGGTGCGGGTCACGACGGCCCGGTGGACCTTGGGCGTCCGCTGGGGCTTGTTCGACTGCTTACCGCGTGCCATCTAGCGCTTCTCCTCGTTCAGTACGTCCAGCAGCGCCGCCGCCGACGTTTCGTCGATCGTCCCGTTGGCGAGCGCCCGCTGCGCGGTGGCGCGGGCCATCGCACGGTAGGCCGCCGGGATGTCCGGGGACACCGTACTGAGCTGCGCCAGGTGGCGCCGCACGGTGCCCGAGTCGCCCCGGGCGACCGGGCCGGTGAGGGCCGCGTCGCCGGAGCGCAGGCTGTTGTCCAGGGCGGCGCCGAGCAGCGGGCCGAGCATCCGGCCGGGCTCGGCGACACCGGCCGTGCGCAGCAGGTCCATCGCCTGCGCGACCAGGGTGACCAGGTGGTTCGCACCATGGGCGAGGGCGGTGTGGTAGAGCGGGCGGACCTCCTCGGGCACCCACTCGGGCTCGCCGCCCATCTCCACCACCAGCGCCTCGGCGACCGGCCGCAGCTCCTCGGGGGCGGTCACGCCGAACGGGCAGCCGGCCAGCCGGGCCAGGTCCACCGAGGTGCCGCTGAAGGTCATCGCCGGGTGCAGGGCCAGCGGCAGCGCCCCGGCCCGGGTGGCGGGTTCCAGGACGGCGACGCCGTGCGCGCCGGAGGTGTGCACGAGCAACTGTCCGGGGCGGACCGCGCCGGTGGCCGCCAGCCCGGTCACCAGGTCGGCCAGCGCGTCGTCCGGCACGGTCAGCAGCACCAGGTCGGCGGCGGCCAGCACCTGCGGCGGGGTGACGATCCGCACGCCCGGCAGCAGCGCCTCGGCGCGGCGGCGGGAGGTGGCGGACACCCCGGAGGCGGCGACCACGGTGTGCCCGGCGAGCTGCAGCGCCGCGCCCAGCGCGGGCCCGACCCGGCCGGTGCCGACCACGCCGACGGCCAGCCGGGCCGGGCGGTTGCCGGGGTCGCCGGGAGCACCGAAGACCTGGTCGCCGAGACCGTCGGCGAGCGGGGCGAACTCGCCGGAGTCGGCGAAGCCGGACGGATTCACGTCCACCCTTGTCCTGCCTTGTCCTGAATGACCGTTCCAGTCCACTCGACGGGTACCGGACGTACCGCCCCAGTCTACGGGCGCGCCCGAACGCCGGAGCGGATACGCCTCGGCGGCTCAGTCGGTGGCCCCGGCCCGGATCAGCCCGGCCTCGTACGCCAGCACCACGGCCTGGACCCGGTCGCGCAGGCCCAGCTTGGCCAGGATCCGGCCGACATGGGTCTTCACGGTCGCCTCGGAGAGCACCAGCCGGGCCGCGATCTCGCCGTTCGACAGCCCCTGGGCGACCAGCAGGAACACCTCCCGCTCGCGCTCGGTCAGCGGGCCGAGGACGTCCGAGCCGGGCGCGCTCTGCGGAGTGGGCAGCACCTCGGCGAAGCGGTCGATCATCCGGCGGGTGGTGGTCGGGGCGACCACCGCGTCCCCGCCGTGCACCGCGCGGATCGCGGCCACCAGCTCGGTCGGCGGGACGTCCTTGAGCAGGAAGCCGCTGGCGCCGGCCTTGAGCGCGGCGAAGGCGTACTCGTCCAGGTCGAAGGTGGTGAGGATGAGCACGTGCGGGGCGTTCGGCAGCGGGCTGCCGTCCTCGGCCAGGCAGATCCGGCGGGTCGCCTGCACGCCGTCCAGCCGCGGCATGCGGACGTCCATCAGGATCACGTCCACCTCGGTGCGCCGCAGTTGCTCCAGGGCCTGCGCGCCGTCGCCCGCCTCGGCGGCGATCTCGATGTCGCCCTGCGACTGGAGGATCATCCGGAAGCCGGTGCGCAGCAGTTCCTGGTCGTCGACGAGCATCACGCGGATGGTCAAGGTGGGACTCCTTGGGGGGATGGACGGCGGACGGGGGCTGGG
>NZ_JBIVVI010000152.1:0-11009 GCF_044757675.1 Kitasatospora sp. NPDC091257 | reverse complement strand
CACCCGCCCCTGCCGGTCAGGGGCGCGTACGGTGCGACCGGACGCACGGCGGCGCGCCGGGCGTGCACCAGCAGCCCCAGCCGCGCCGTCAGAGCGTTCCGGAGCCCCGCGCCACCCCGGGCCCGCCCGCCCCTGCGGCCCCACGGTCCCAGGCCGAGGGCCCGGGAACCGCCACCCCCGCAGCGCCCGGCGCGGCCGGAACCGCCGGAACCGCCGGAACCGCCCCCGCCGGGCCGACCGGGCCCACCACCCAGTCCGGATGCCCCGGCATCGGCGGTGTCCGCAGCCCGTACAGCCAGTCGTGGAGGAAGCCGCGCAGGTCCTGCCCGGACACCGCGGAGGCCGTCCGCACGTAGTCCTCGGTGCTCGCGTTCCCGTACCGGTGGGTGCCCAGGAAGGTGCGCTCGATCCGGTCGAAGGCCTCCGCCCCGACCTTCTCCCGCAGCGCGAACAGCACCAGCGCGCCGCCGGTGTACCGCTGGCTGTCGAAGAGGTCGGCGGCGGTGGGGGAGGCGACCGGCCCGGAGTCGTGCCGCCACTGGTCGCCCAGCCCGTAGACGTAGCGCATCCGGTCGACCAGCGTGGTGTGGCCCCAGACGTCCGGCCACCCGCGCTCGTAGCGGTACATCAGCCCGTAGAAGTCGGCGTGGCCCTCGTTGAGCCAGAGGTCGGACCATCGGGCGGGGGAGACGCTGTTGCCGAACCAGGAGTGGACCAGCTCGTGCATCATGTGCGAGCCGATCGCCGGCTCCCCCTGCCGCAGGAAGTTCGGCTTGTACAGGGTGAGCGTCTGGGTCTCCAGACCGGTGAAGGCGAACGCGGCCGGGTCGTCCGTGTTGACCGGCAGGATCCCGTACACCTCGAACGGGAACCGCCCCAGGTGGGCTTCCGCCCACACGAGCTGGCCGGGGGTGAGGGCGAGCGCGGGCTCCAGCTCGGCGGCGCGGGCGGTCGGCACGACGTCGCGCAGGGGCAGGCCGTGCGGGCCGGTGCGCTCGCGCACGGTGTAGTCGCCGACCGAGACCTGGACGAGTTCGGTGGCCATCGGCTCGCGGGAGACGTACCGGCGGGTGGTGCGGCCGTCGCCCAGCCGCTCGGTGGCCGTCAACTCGCCGTTGGCCACGCCGAGGAGAGCGTCCGGGGCGGTCACCGCGATGGTGAACCGGGCCTTGTCGCCCGGGTGGTCGTTGCACGGGAAGACGGTGTGCGCGCTGTGGGGCTGGCCGGCCACCGCGAAGCCGTCCGGGGTGGGGACCCAGCCGGTGTGCGGCAGCGCGGCACGGGGATCGGCGCTGTACTCGACGGTGAGCCGGGTGACGGCGCCCGGCAGGAACGGCCCGGCCGGGGTGACCGTCAGTTTCTCGTCGTGGGCCGCGAAGTCCGCCGGCCGTCCGTCGACCCGGACGCTGCGCACGGTCAGCCCGAGCGCGTCCAGCTCCAGCCGGGCGAGGGCGCGGTCCGGCCGTACGGTGATCACGGCCGTGCCGTCCACCGTCCTGGTCCCGGCCCGGTAGTCGAAGGCCAGGTCGTACCCGAGCGCCCGGTACCCGGTGTTCCCGAGCGAGGGGAAGACCGGATCGCCCGGCCCGTCGGCGGCGCCGGCCGTCGGCACGCTCGCGGAGAGCACGACCGCGCTGAGCACGAGCGGGGGAAGGAGACCGGCGCGGGGCCTGAACAAGGGTGATCACCGCACTTCACGACCGGGAGCGGGGGAGAGGGCGGGAGCCGCCGGAACGGGGAGCCCGGCCACGGATGCTAGTGGACCGCCGCGGCGGCCCGGGAGCGATCGGTGCGCTTCGACGACACACCGTGGTCCCCCGGACGGCCCAGGGTGATGGCGCGGCCGCCGCACGCGGTCTACCGTGAGGAGTGCATCGTCCCCTGACGGACGATCCACGGCCGTCGGAAAACCTGGCCAGGTCCGGCGGCCGTACTCTGTTGCCCCGGCACCGCGTGCCCGGCCGCACCCCGTAGGCTGGCGGCTCTGACGACGCCCGCGTACCGGATGCCAGGAGCCGCCGTGACCAGCCCAGCTTCACCCGTTCTGGTGATCGGCGAGTGCGTGGCCGACATCGTCCGATCGGGTGCGGCGCCGGACCGGGTGCACCCCGGCGGCAGCCCCGCGAACGTCGCCCACGGCCTGGCCCGGCTGGGCCGCCCGGCCGTGCTGCTCACCGAACTGGGGCCGGACGCCAACGGCCGGCTGATCCGGCGGCACCTGGAGTCGGCGGGTGTGCGGGTGCGGGCGGCCGAGGTCGCCCGGACGCCCTCGGCGGTGGTGGAACTGGACGGGCAGGGGCGGGCCCGCTACACCTTCGACATCCGCTGGACGCTCCCGCCGACCGAACTGGCCGAGCCGCCCGCCGCGATCCACCTCGGCTCGATCGCGGCGGTCACCGAGCCCGGCGCGGGCTCGGTGCTGGCGCTGGTCGAGCGCTGGCGCGGGCGGGCGTGGATCAGCTACGACCCGAACGTGCGCCCGGCGCTGATGGGCGACCGGGCCGAGTCCGTCCGACGGGTCGAGCGCTGGGTGGCGCTGAGCGACCTGGTCAAGGCCAGCGACGAGGACCTCGCCTGGCTCTACCCGGGCGAGCCGCCCGAGGCGGTCGCCGAGCGCTGGCTGGCCCTCGGCCCGGCCGTGGTCGCGGTCACCCTCGGGGCCGAGGGCGCGTTCGCCCGTACCGCAGGGGGCGGACACGCCGAGGCCGCGGCCCTCCCGGTGCCGGTCGCCGACACCGTCGGTGCCGGCGACTCCTTCATGGCCGCCTTCCTGCACGCCCGTACGGCCGGCGCCGACCTCGCGGTCTGCCTCACCCACGGGGTGACGGCGGCCGCGCTGACCGTCGCCCGCCCGGGCGCCAACCCGCCCTCGGCGGCCGAACTCGCGGCCGCCCTGACGGACGGGCCGCCGTCCCACGCCCCGGCGAGTGCCGGGTAGCCGGGCCCAACCCGCCTACCGCGCAAGGGCGGTGAGGTCCTTCCCGTACCAGATCTCGGCGTACGGACCGCTGCTGTAGGCGGGGATCTCCCGGTACCCGTTGCGCAGGTAGAGCGCGCGGGCCTCGGCCAGGTCGAGGCGGGTGTCGAGGACGATCCGGTCCGCGCCCAGGGAGCGGGCGGCCCGGTCGACGGCGGCCAGCAGTTCGGCGCCGCCGCCGGTGCCGCGCAGGCCGGGGCGGACGAAGACGCGGGTGAGTTCGGCGGTGGTGGCGTCGAGCCGCCGCAGGCCGGCGCAGGAGTGGGCGACGCCGTCGTGACGGCCGATCAGGAAGAGGCCGTCCGGGGCGGCGAGGTCGTCGCTGGGGGAGCCGGCCAGGCCGGACTCCAGCTCCTCGGGGGTGCCCTCCCGGTCGAAGTGCAGGCGGTAGTAGCGGTTGGCCACGTCGTCGTAGTACTCGCGCAGCAGGTCCAGGGCCTCGGGGGCGGTCACGTCGGCGGTGGCGACGGTCCAGGGGCCGGAGCTGCGGGGCGCGGTGTTGGTCATGGGCGCATGATCCACTTCATGGCGCCGCCCCCGCAATCGGTTTTCCCGGCGGCCCGGCCCGACCGCCCCGCTCCACCCCGGTCGCCCGGCCGATCGGCCGTCCGGTCGGCCGCCGCCCGGGGCAAAGGAACGGCAAGGCTCCGGTGCGTCGTTGCCCCGCGCGGGTGACGTGGGGATTGGCGGTGGTGCGCGGCGGGGGAGCAGTGCAGCTATGAACAGACCATCAGGTTGTCGTATTAGTGGGGATCTGAGGGGGAATCAGCAGCGCCGGAGCGGCGTACGGACCGGCCTGCTGGCCACCGTCTGCCTCTCCGCCGTCCTCGCCGGCTGCGCCGGTCCGGCCGCTCCCGCCCGACCGAAGCCCGCCCCGGCCGCCGACGCGAACGCGGCGCCCGCCGCCGAAGCCGCCGCGGCTCCGGGAGGTGCCGCGGCGGCACAGGCCGCCGAGGGCCCCGCCCGCGCGGGCGCCCCGCCCGTGGAGCGGCCGCAGCTGCCCGGCCTGGCCCGCAAGGAGGAGCAGAGCGGCAGCGAGGCCACGGCCCGTCAGGAGGTGGCCGCCCGCGCCGCGGTGGAGACCGCGCAGCGCTGGGGCCTGGAACGCCCGCCCCTGAAGGCCCCGCCGCGCCCGGCGACCAGGCCCGCGCTCACCCCGGGGCAGGGCGTCACGCTCGCGGAGGGCCGCCCGCCCGTCGTCTACCGGGTCCCGACCGACGACAAGGTGGTCTTCCTGACCGTCGACGACGGCGCCGAGAAGGACCCGGAGTTCTCCCGGATGGCCGAGGAGCTGGGCATCCCGCTCAGCACGTACGTCTCCGACTACCTCGCCCGCGAGAACTACGGCTACTTCCGGGACCTCCACGCCCAGGGCGTGGAGATCAACAACCACACCATCAACCACCGCAACCTCAAGGTGCTGGACTACGAGACCCAGCGCCAGGAGATCTGCAACCAGCAGGACCAGCTGGAGCAGCAGATCGGTGTCCGCCCCCGGCTGTTCCGTCCGCCGTACGGCGAGTACAACGACGACACCCTGCGCGCTGCGGCCTCCTGCGGGGTGGAGGCGGTGCCGTTGTGGAACGAGGAGGCCTTCCCGGACCACATGGAATGGCGCTACGACGACCAGCAGCTGCATCCGGGCGACATCATCCTGACCCACTTCCGGGGCACCGACATC
The DNA here is from genome assembly GCF_044757675.1 of Kitasatospora sp. NPDC091257. Taxonomy (NCBI): domain Bacteria; kingdom Bacillati; phylum Actinomycetota; class Actinomycetes; order Kitasatosporales; family Streptomycetaceae; genus Kitasatospora; species Kitasatospora sp. NPDC091257. The sequence continues at coordinate 6,351 of NZ_JBIVVI010000152.1, read as the reverse complement.
TGGAAGGCCTCCATGCCGGACCTGCTGCGCAAGGTCGTCAACGACGTCACCGCGCAGGGCTTCGCCCTGGCCCGGCTGGACGACTACCTGTAGCACCTGTCGGCAGGGGCCACCCGGCCCGCGGCCACCCGGCGGCCGCGGTCCGGGTGGCTCGGGGGTGGGCGGTGGCTCGGGGGCGGGCGGCTCAGCCGAGCGAGAGGGCGTCGAGGTACACCCAGGCGCCCTCGTGCCGCACGAAGCGGCTGTTCTCGGTGAGCACGCCCTCCTCGCCGCCCTCGGTCCAGTGGGCCCGGAAGGCGACCGTGCCCTGCGCGTGGAACGCGCCGCCCTCGGTGGTGGCGACCACCTCCAGCGCGGTCCAGCGCAGCCCCGGGTCGAAGTCGACCTCCGCGGGCCGGGTGTCCGGGTGCCAGGTGCGCAGCAGGTACGCCTCGTCCTGCGCGGCGAAGGCGCTGAACCGGGAGCGCATCAGGGACTCGGCGGTGGTGGCCGTCGACTGGCCCCGGTGCAGCCGGCCGCAGCAGTCGCCGTAGCCGGCGGAGAGGCCGCACGGGCAGGGGGAGGAGGGCAGCAGCCGCGGCGCTGCGGCGCGGGGAGCGGAACGACGTCGGGACATGCCGTCCATTGTCCCCCACGCGTCGGACGGCTCCCCGGCCACCCCGCGCACGGCGGGAACGGGCCCGCCCCCGGGCGCACCGGGGGCGGGCCCGTCCGTGTCACCCGGAGGTCCGTCCCCGTGGACCGGCCGGCCCTTCGTCGCGGGCTCCACCGTCCGGCAAGAATCGCGCGGGTTGTGGCGAGCCGCCCGCCACCTGCTGTTCGTCGCTGATAGTAGTTGCCTGGTCGCGGAGCGATCCCCGTCAGGAGCCCGTCCCCCGCAGGCTTCTCCGGCGGGCCGCCTTACAACGTACGGAGCGGTCATGGGTGGCAGACAGCGTCCGCCGAGAGTGCGGACCCCTCGCCGGGGCAGGCCCGCCGGCGCCCGCCCCCGGGTGAACTCCCGGGCGGAGTTCGCCCGCATCGAGGGTTTCCTGGCCTGGGAGGCGGAGGTCGCGGCGGCCGAGCGGGACGCCCGCGCGTTCGCCGCGCAGTTCCCGTGGCTGCCGGCGGCGGAGCGGGAGAGCCTCGAACAGGCCTACGCCGCCGATCGGTTGCGCTACGCCGAGGAGGTCGTCGACCGCGCGGTCGAGCGCTGCCGCCGGCTGGCCGCCCGGTACCGCGTCGAGTGCCGCCGGATCTGCGCCCGCTGGGCGGCGCTCTGCCTCTCCGTCACCGTGACGGCGGCGCTGTTCGCCGTCGTCCCGGCCGTTCTGCGCGGCTGAGCGGTCCGGTCCCGCCGCCGTCGGCGGGCCCGGGCACGACGAGGGCCCGCCGCACCGTTGCCGGCGCGGCGGGCCCTCGTCGTGCCCGGGAATCAGTGGTGGCCGTGGCCGCTGCTGATCTCCTCGTGCTCCTCGACGGTGGGCTTGGCGATCTGGCTGCCCTTGCCGTAGAAGCCGCGGGAGAGCTTCACCCGGGTGCGGGTCCACAGCCCGGTCTTGCGGGCCACCCCGTTCTCGTCCACCTCGGGCGGCAGCTCGGAGGGCCGGGGCTGGTCGTGCGCGGTGAGGGTGTAGAGCCGGCCCTGCGGCAGCGGGGCGTGGATCTCGACGAACTCGCCGTGCTGGAGCCGGTTGATGACGCCGGTCTCCCGGCCGTGCAGCACCTTCTCCTTGTCCCGCCGCTGGAGGCCCAGGCACCACCGCTTGGTGATCACGAAGACGACCACCGGCACGGTGAAGAAGCCGATCCGCACCGCGTAGGTGATCGCGTTGATCGAGAGCTGGAAGTGGGTGGCCAGCAGGTCGTTGCCGCCGCCGGCCAGCAGGAGCAGGTAGAGGCCGATCCAGGCCGCGCCGAAGGCGGTGCGGACCGGGGCGTTGCGCGGCCGGTCGGCGATGTGGTGCTCGCCCCGGTCCCCGGTGATCCAGGCCTCCAGGAAGGGGTAGCCCCAGACGACCATCAGCACGAGCGGGAAGACCATCAGCGGGATGAACACCCCGAGGTTGAGGGTGTGGCCGCCCCAGACGCTGATCTCCCAGCCGGGCATCACGCGGATCAGGCCCTCGGAGAAGCCCATGTACCAGTCCGGCTGGGCGTCGGTGGAGACCTGGTCCGGACGGTACGGCCCGTACGCCCAGATCGGGTTGACCGTGGCGATCGCGGACATCACCGCGACCACGCCGAAGACCAGGAAGAAGAAGCCGCCCGCCTTGGCCGTGTAGACCGGCAGCAGCGGCATGCCGACCACGTTCTGGTTGGTCCGGCCGGGCCCGGCGAACTGGGTGTGCTTGTGGTAGAAGACCAGGATCAGGTGTGCCGCGAGCAGGCCCACCATGATGCCCGGGATCAGCAGGACGTGGACGGTGAACAGCCGGGGGATGATCTCGGTGCCCGGGAACTCGCCGCCGAACATGAAGAACTGCAGGTACGACCCGACGATCGGGACGGCGAGGATGGCACCCTCCATGAAGCGGATGCCGGTGCCGGAGAGCAGGTCGTCCGGCAGCGAGTAGCCCATGAAGCCGTCGAACATGCCGAGGATCAGCAGCAGCGCGCCGAAGACCCAGTTGATCTCGCGCGGCTTGCGGAACGCGCCGGTGAAGAAGACGCGCATCATGTGCGTCAGCATCGCGGCGACGAAGACGATGGCCGCCCAGTGGTGGATCTGGCGCATCAGCAGGCCGCCGCGCACGTCGAAGCTGATCCTGAGCGTCGAGGAGTAGGCCTCGGACATCGCGATGCCCCTGAGCGGGACGTACGTCCCCTCGTAGACGACCTCGCCCATGCTCGGGGTGAAGAACATGGTCAGCCAGACGCCGGTGAGGATGATGATGACGAAGGTGTAGAGCGCGATCTCACCCAGCATGAAGGACCAGTGGTCGGGAAAGATCTTGCGCAGATTGGACTTGGCCAGGGAGTAGATGCCCAGTCGGCCGTCGGTCCAGTCGGCCAGGGCCTCGGCCTTGTTGGTGGGGTCGGCGCGCGTGCTGGTCACCGGTCCCGGCTGCGACTGCTGGTCGGTTCTCACGACGGGCTCCCCGGCGTCCTCGGCGTGCCGTGCTGGAGGCCCGCCGGCGGGAACACCGGCCGGCGAAGTGTTGTGATCATGGGACCTCTCGATACGGGCCCGCCGGCCGGACCGGCGCGCGGACCAGGTGTTCCACTGGACCCGTTGCTCAGGGTGATGGAGCGCTTACTCTGTCATGCTGTCGGCAGGGGGCCGACTGTGCACGTCCATCGGCCCGTCCGGCCGCTCGTGTCGGGCCGGACGGGGGCCCCTGACGCCCGATCGGCTGGCCGCCGCTCGGCCCAACGGGTGCCGATGCTGCGGTCGAGTGCCGCTGAACCGTTTCGGCGCGCGCCGCGGCCGGGGGTCGCGTGGTCCCGGGCCTACGCTGCGCCAATGGTGGATCACCGTGAACTCTTCGAGGACGTCACCGAGGCCCTGGCCCGCGCCGGGTTCGACACCGGACCGGGGCCCTCACCGCTGTGGATCGACCGTCACCCCGAGGGCGTGGTGGTCGGCTGGACGCCGGGCGCGGAGCCGGGCGGACCACCCTCCCGGGAGGCGCTCGCGGCGCTGAGCGGCGCGGCCGCGGTCGTGCTCCGCGAGTGCGGCTACCTCGTCGCCGGGACGGAGGAGGGCGATCTGCTGGTGCGCTGCGCCGAACCGGTGACGGTCCCTGAATCGTCCGAGCCGGAGCCGGTGCCGGAGCAGTGGTGGGGGTGACCGCGGACTCCTGACGACCCCTGAGGCCTGCGGGCCCGGTCAACGCGAGGGCGGGCTCATACCGAATCCTTACCCGAAGCGGGGGTGCGGTTGACCTTGCCGGCTCTAAGGTTTGCCTAAGCTAAGCCGTCGCCCCGGACCCGGTGTCCGGGGCGTTCGGCTGTGCCGCTCCACCGCCACCGTGGCGGAGCGAGAACAGGTGAACGACCCGGGCCGGGCCCGGGGAAGGAGCCCGCCGCATGTGGGACGAGGCGTTTCCCAGCTTCCTGATCGGGCTGCGCGAGGGCCTGGAAGCCGGACTGATCGTGTCGATCCTGGTCGCCACCCTGGTCCGGGCGGACCAGAAGGCCCGGCTGCCCCAGGTGTGGACGGGCGTCGCGGCGGCCGTCGCGCTCAGCCTGAGCTTCGGCGCGGTGCTCACCTTCACCGCCGCCAACCTCTCCGGCCACGCGCAGGAGGCCTTCGGCGGGGTGCTCAGCCTGATCGCGGTCGGTTTCGTCACCGCGATGGTGTTCTGGATGCGACGCTCGGCGCGCACCCTCTCCGCCGAGATCAAGGAGAAGGTCCGGGCCTCGCTGGCGATGGGCGCCGGTGCGCTGGTGCTCACCAGCTTCCTCGCGGTCGCCCGGGAGGGCCTGGAGACCTCGCTCTTCCTGTGGACCAACGTGCGCACCGCCGGCGAGTCCACCGGGCCGCTGATCGGCGCGGCCCTCGGCCTGCTGCTCTCCGCCGGGCTCTGCTGGGGCCTGTACCGGCGAGCCCTGCGGATGAACCTCACCCGGTTCTTCACCATCACCGGCATCGGCCTGATCGTCGTCGCGGCGGGCGTGCTCGGCTACGGCCTGCGGGACCTCCAGGAGTCCGGGCTGATCGGCGGCGGCACCTCGTACGCCTTCGACCTGGGCGGGCACCTGGACGCCTCGTCCTGGTACGCGACGCTGGTCCAGGGCACGCTCAACCTGACCGTCACCATGACGGTGCTCCAGATCGTCGGCTACGTCGCCTACCTGGGCATCGTGATGACGCTGTTCATCGAGGGCGTCCGCGGCGGCACCAGTGCCCCGGCCGCCGCGCCCGCCGCGCCCGTCGCGGCAGCCGCGGCGGTCGCGGAGAAGCCCGCCGGGGCCGACGCGGAGTCCGAGGCCCCGCCGGCGCGGGCCGGCCGGCCGCGCTGGGTGCTGCCGACCGCGGCGGTCGCCGTCCCGGTGGTGCTGGCCGGCGCCGTGATCGCGATCAGCGACGGCAAGCAGGGCGGCTCCGCCACCGTCGCCGTCTCCGAGCAGGAGTGCGGCAAGGGCTTCGCCGCCCCGCGGCCCGGCCAGCAGGTGTTCCAGATGCGCAACACCGGCGACAAGGTCGCCGAGGTCTACCTCGTCGACCCGGGCACCGGCTCGGTCTACGGGGAGATCGAGGGCCTGGCCCCCGGCACCACCCGCGCCCTGACCGCCACCATCGGCTCCGGCGACTACGCCTGGCGCTGCGTGCCCACCGGCGGGAAGCCCGTCACCTCGGCCGCCGTGCACGTCAGCGGCGCCGCCGTGGTCAAGGCCGTCAAGCCGGTCGCCGAGGGCGACCTCAAGGCCCCGCTCGACGGCTACAAGGAGTACGTCGGCCAGGGCCTCGCGACGCTCGTGACGCAGAGCCGGAAGCTCCAGGCCGACGTGCGCTCCGGCGACCTCGCCACCGCGAAGGCCGACTGGCTCGCCGCCCACCTCCAGTACGCCTCCCTCGGCGCCGCGTACGGCACCTTCGCCGACCTCGACGGCAAGATCGACGGCCGCCCGGACGGCCTCGCCGACAAGGAGAAGGACCCGGGCTTCACCGGCTTCCTGCGCCTGGAGTACGGCCTCTGGCACGGCCGGTCCGCCGAGGAGCTGACACCCGTCGCCGACGACCTGGCGCAGAACGTCGACCAGCTGGCGCACGACTTCCCCGGGCAGGACTTCGCCCCCGGCGACCTGCCGCTGCGCGCCCACGAGATCCTGGAGAACACCCTCCAGTTCGAGCTGACCGGCGACACCGACATGGGCAGCGGCACCAACCTGGCCACCGCCCAGGCCAACCTGACCGGCACCCAGGAACTGCTGACGCTGCTCCAGCCGCTGCTCGACGAGCGGGACCCGCAGGTGCTCGTCAAGGCGAACGCCGGCATGAAGCGGGTCGGCGACCTGCTCGCCGCCGCGCACCGGCCCGAGGGGTGGACCCCGGTCGACCGGCTGCCCGCCGACGCCCGCCGACAGCTCAACGGGGCCACCGGCGAACTGCTCGAAGACCTCGCCCCCGTCCCCGCCCTGCTCGAAATCCGGAAGGCCGCCTGATGACCGACCACACCGCAGCCACCGGGTCCTGCCCCTTCCCGCACGCCGCGCCGGCCGAGGCCGCCGCGGAGGGCGGCTGCCCGGCCGGACCGGCCCGGCGCAGCTTCGTCCGGGCCGCGCTCGGCGCCGGCGCCGGCGCGGCCGTGCTGGCCGGTGGCGGCCTCGCCCTCGGCGCCGGCCGGGCCGCCGCCGGGGACGGCAAGCAGGAGAAGGCCGGGGCGGTGCCGTTCCACGGGGCCCACCAGGCCGGCGTCACCACCC
>NZ_JBIVVI010000151.1:0-11027 GCF_044757675.1 Kitasatospora sp. NPDC091257 | reverse complement strand
GGGGTGCGCGAGGTCCCGGGCGGGCGTGCGGGAGGGGTCAGCTCGGGTCGGCGGCGAGCAGAGGGTCGGCGGGGGCGGCGGAGGTGCCCTGGCCGGGCCAGCGGATCCGGGTGGCGCAGAGGGAGACGACGGCCGCCGAGGCGGCGACGGCGGCCATGCCCCAGAGCAGGCTGGTGGCACCGGCGATGAAACCGATCACGGCGGGGCCGGCCAGCAGGCCGGTGGTGCCCATGGCGGCGACCAGCGAGAGGGCGTCGGCGCCCTGCCGGGCGGCGGCGACGTAGACGCACGGGGTCACCGCGGCCACGCCGAGGCCGACGCAGGCGAAGCCGAGCAGGGTCGGGACCACGCCGCCGACCGCCAGGGCCAGGGCGAGTCCGAGGCCGGCCAGCAGGCTGCCGGTGCGCACGATCCGGCCGTCGCCGAAGCGGGTGCGCCAGCCGTCCGCGAAGATCCGGGCGCAGACCATCATCACCGAGACCACCGCGATGCCCATCGGGGCGAGCCCGGCGCCGGCGTGCACGTAGTCCTTGAGGTAGAGCGCCGACCAGTCGTTCATGGCGCCCTCGGTGACGGTGCCGAAGACCATCGCCAGGCCCATCCAGAGGGTCGCGACGGTCGGCAGCACGAAGCCGCGGCGCCGCTTCCTCTCCTCCGGTTCGGCGGCTTCGGCCGGCCGGTCCGCCAGCAGCCCCGGCCGGGCCGCCACGACCAGCACCGCGAGCAGCGCGGCGGCCACCCCGAAGTGCACCGCCAGGGTGCCGGTGACGGAGGTGACGCCCGAGGCCAGCAGGGCGGCGAGCAGCGAACCGGCGCTGAAGGTGGCGTGCAGCCGGGACATCGTGGCCCGCTCGAAGCGGGCCTCCAGCGCGGCGCCCTGGGCGTTCATCGCGACGTTCAGGCAGCCGACCGCGACGCCGTCGAAGAACAGCACCAGCAGCGTCACGGGGTAGTTCGGCACCACCGACAGGGCGAGCAGGATCACGCCGAGGGCGAGCGCGGACAGCACCGAGAGCAGGCGGGAGCCGAGCCGCCGGGTCAGCACCGCGACCAGGGGGAAGGACACCGCCGCGCCGATTCCGCAGGTCATCAGCAGCAGGCCGATCTGGGCCTCGCCCAGATCGAGCCGGGCCTTGAGCGCGGGCACCCGGGAGACCCAGGTCGCGTACTGGAATCCGAGGACGAAGAACAGGGCGCCGATGGCCACTTGGGACCGGCGGAAGTCGTCGCGAACGGGGGACATCGGTATCAGCCCACTTCGGCTCTGGAGTACGGCCCGCGGATCGCGGTGGAGTGCGGCAGCGGCCGGACCGGGACGGCGTCCAGCGGCATCGCCATGTAGACCGCCCGGGTGCCGTAGCTCTCGGGCAGGTCGATCTCGGGCCGGGCGCGGTAGCCCAGCGGAGTCCACAGCACGTGCGAACCGCGGACGGCGACCAGCGAGGCGCTCCGGTAGCCGGCCGTCCGGGCGGTGTGCTCCAGGTGCCGCAGCAGCCGCAGGGACAGGCCCCGGCCGCGCAGGTCCTCGGAGATCACCAGGTCGTGGGCGTGCATGTTGGTCGGCCGCTCGCCCGCGTCGGCCCCGTCCTCGCCGCGGCCGAGGTCCGGGCAGCGGAACAGCGGGTACGGCAGGGCGAGCAGGTAGCCGCCGAGGCCGCCCGGGTGCTCCAGCACGAAGCAGGTGTCCGGCGAGGCCCGGTGCCGGGAGCGCAGCGCCTCGCGGCCCTCGGACAGGCCGCTGGCGGCGTAGGCGCGTTCTTCCAGCGCGACCACCTCGTCCCAGTCCTCCTCCCGGAGCAGCCGGATGTGGTACTCGCTCATCTCTCTCCTCCGTCGCGGCGCCCGCCGATGCAGCTGTACGGCAGCGGCGCGAAGCCGTTGAACCCCTGGGTGGCGTAGGCGGTGGCGTACGCGCCGCAGGAGTGGATCCAGACCGGTTCGCCGGAGCCGATCGCGCGCGGGACGCGCACCAGGCCGCCCTCCTGGGCGTACGCGTCGTCGCTGTCGCAGGTCGGGCCGGCCACCACGGCGTTGACGAACTGCCCGCCCGGGTGGGTGGGGAACTCCAGCCGGTACTGGAGCTGGTCCATCTCGTACAGGCCGTTGAACTTGCCGCAGCTGAGGTAGAGCCAGTCCTCCCGGGTGCCGTCGGGGCGGTGGCGGGAGGTGAGCCGGGAGACGTGGGCGCGGATCGCGCCGTGGTCGGCGACCAGGTGCCGCCCGGGCTCCAGCAGGAACTCCAGCGGCGCGGCGTTGACGGCGCTCAGCCGCTCCATGCCCTCGCGGATCACCGCGAACATCTTGTCCAGCGGCGGGTCGAGCGGGCGTCCGCCGCGGTCGAGGACGCCGAGGGCGGGCAGGCCGCCGCCGAGGTTGATCCGGGTCGGGGTGATGCCGCGCCAGTTGAGCGCCTCCAGTACGGCGGCCAGCGACTCGACGGCGGCGCTCCAGGCCTCGGCGGTCATCTGCTGGGAGCCGACGTGCACCGACAGTCCGGACGGCACGAGCCCGGCGGTGCGGGCGGCGTCGAGCACCCGCACGGCGTCCTCGGGCGAGCAGCCGAACTTGTGGCTCAGGCCCCACAGCGCGCCCTCGCCGGTGGTCGCGATGCGGCAGAACACCCGTGCGCCGGGGGCGTGTTCGGCGATCGCCGCGACGTCCTCCAGGCTGTCGGTGGCGAAGTCCCGCACGCCCAGCCGGTGGGCCTCGGCGATGTTGCGGTCGGACTTGACGGTGTTGCCGTAGTGGATCAGTTCGGGCGGCACGCCGGTGCGCAGCGCCTGGGCGATCTCCTGCGGGCTCGCCGCGTCGAAGCCCGAGCCGAGGGCGGCGAGGTGGTCCAGCACCTCGTCCACCGGGCAGGCCTTCATCGCGAAGCGGACGGCCACGCCGGGCAGTTCGGCGCAGAGCGCGGCGTACTGGCGGCCGATGCCGTCGAGGTCGTAGATGATCCGGTCGTCGGTGGCGGCGGCGAGTGCGGCGCGCAGCGCGGTGCGGTCGTGCTCGTCGGCGCGGCGCGTCTCGGTGTGCACCGCGGAGACGGCCGGGGCGCGGTGGGCGGGCGGGTGGGCGGCGCTGTGGCCGCCGGCGCGGCCGGTGGTGTGGCCGGCGGCATGGCCGGTGGCATGGCTGGTGGTCTGGCGTATCACGTGGAGTTCCCCGTCCGGCTAGCGTGGCCGCCGGTCGACGGGGGTGGCCCTGCTCGCCCGCACCAGCGGGCCCCACGCGTCGATCAGCGCTGCGAAGTCCTCGATGTCCGTCTGCGCCTCGTCGAGCAGGCGTGCCCGCAGGGGCGCCAGGTGGTCCGCGAACTCGGCGTACTTTCCGCCGAGGCGTCGGTAGCAGCGGTCGAGTTCGGCGAGCCTGCGGTGGTTCTCCGCGCGGTCCGTCGCGGCGCTGCGACGGGCGGATTCGGCGATCGGTTCGGGGCGGACGCGGTGCTGTTCGTCCAGCAGGGCGCCGCCGGCCGCCTCCATCTCGGAGTAGACCGGGTAGAGGTAGAGCATGGAGAGCAGGAACTTGGCGTAGCGCAGCTGGTAGGCGGTGAAGCCGGGGCCGGTGCGCCGTTCCGGGGTGTGGTAGTTGACGATGTGGCGGTTGTGGGTGACGCCCGGCAGGGTCGCGTCGCGCACCAGGTGGTGCAGGAAGTAGTCGCTGCCGATGGTGTCGGTGGCGGGCGGCAGCGGCACCCGTTCGTACACCTCGTGGTGGAGGCCGATGTTGCACATGTCGATGTGCCAGATGTCGGGCAGGTCGAGCACCGCGCGGTCGGCGGTGAAGGGCTCGGTGCCGCCTCCGGTGAAGGACTCGGCGACGAGTTCGCGCTTCTCCTCCTCGCTCGCGCCGGTGGGTGCCCAGAGCGCGACCACGTCGTGGTGGACCTCGGGGTCGAGTTCACGGATCTCGCCGACGTCGACGGAGAGTTCACCGATGAAGGAGGCGCCGACCAGTGCGACCGGCTTGTCCGCGTGCGCCGCGTCGAGGGTGTTCTCGGTGACGGCGGCGGCCGCGTCGGCGGCCTTCAGCCCGAGCGTGGCCAGCTCGTGTTCGATCGGGAACACCGGTTCGCCGTCGAGCAGTTGGTAGCGGCTGTCGGAGTCCCGGCGGTGCACCGACGCGCAGCCGAGGGCGGCGGCCAGCAGGAACGCCCGGTTGGTGCAGGCGCCGTAGGAGACGGCGTCGGGCAGCATCAGGCGCAGCAGCCGGTCCGGGTCGGCCGCGCCGGAGCGGTCGATCACCTCGCGCAGGAAGGCGCGCTGGGCGTCCTCGTCCAGGTGGTGGACGACCACGCCGTCGACGGCCGGCAGGCCGGCGAGGGCCCCGGCGTGCCGGGCACGGTCCGCGGGCTCGGCGGAGTCCAGCACCAGCAGGTGCACCCGGACGCCGAACCGCCGTACGGCGTGGGCGGCTTCGGCGCCGATCGCGGTGATGGTGTCCGCGCACGCGCGGTTGGTGGGCAGAGTCAGGCAGACGTCGCGCATTCCCGCTCCCCCGTGTCCCCGCATTCGTCGAACGGCTTGCCGCTCCATGACCGCAGGCCGAGCAACTTCTCCCCCAGCTCGTTGAGTTCGGCGGTTCCGTAGCGCTGCGCCTCGGGCCGGTCGGCGTCGCCGACCAGCGTGCGGTTCCAGTCCGGCGTGCCGAGCGTGCGCCAGGACTCCACCCGGGAGCGGCGCAGCTTCTCGGACTCCTCCAGCGCGGGCATCATCGACAGGTACTGCACCGCGCGCACACCGCCCGCGGAGGTGTTGGGCGCCACCCCGTGGGCGAGCAGGCCGTTCCAGATCAGCAGGTCACCGGCCTCCAACTCGGGCCGTACGACCGGGAACTCGGCGCGGTCGACGTCCGGGCGGATCGGGTCGCGGTCGGCCGGCTGGGCGGCCCGCCACTCGTCGAAGCGGCGGAACAGCTCCGGGTCGCACTGGAAGCCGCCGTGGTCGGGGGCGGTGTCGTTGAGCGCGATGATGCCCTGGACGCGCTGCGGCAGCATGTCCCGGGTGGTGTCGACGTCCCAGTGCAGCTCGATGTCGAAGCCGCGGTCGGTGGGCTCGATCAGCGCGCGGTCGCGGTTGCGGACGTTCGGCGGGTTGAGGTTGAGCCGGTCGAGGGTGACCCAGAGCTCCTCGCAGTCCCACACGTCCACGAAGGCGTCGTAGACGCGCTGCGACTGGCGACTGTCCCAGATGAGCTGGTGGTGGTAGGCCTCGACGAAGCCGTAGACGTGCAGGTGCCGGTCGAGTTCGTCGCGGTACTCGCGCTCGCGGTACCAGTCCTCGGGGCGGTCCGGCGACAGGCCCTGGAACTCCCAGGCGAAGTCGAGCAGTCGGCGCGCGGCCCCGGCCGGGATCGCCTGCTTCACCACCACGTAGCCGTAGGTCCGCCAGAACGCGTGGTCCTCCTCCGAGAGCACCCGCAGCGGGTGCTTCTTGCGGATCTCGCGCAGCGCGGCCGGGGCGAGGTAGCTCTCGGTGTCGGCACTGAAGTAGGGGCGCTGCGAGGCGGCCCGGTACAGGTATTCCCCGTCGGGTCCGTCGGGGTGTTCGGCAGGGCTCGGCATGGGCAGTCACTCCATGGTTCGTAGTCGACGCAGCGCTTCCTCGCGGGCTCGATGCGGGCACGGCGAGTCGACGGCCGGCCACCGGCCGCAACAGGAATTCGAGTCCGACCCGGAGGGCCGTCCGTATACGGTCCTTCTCGCCTCGGCCCACGGGCGCGGAACAGCGCCACGTCAGGGGGCCAACTCTCCCGCCCGGCAAGGCACCTCACCCCGCATCAGCCTTTGCCGAACCGCGCTCCCCATACGTTGGACTAGACCAACTAATGGTGTCAACCCTTTCCTGCGGGTTACCGATTGGGAAATCAACGCAGCTCACGACGCCTCTCGGGGTTCGCTTTATGTTTCGGAGACTGACATAAGAGCGGGTATGTTTCTGGAATTGACATATTCGCGCGCACGGTGAACCGGTCGGGCCGGCCGTACGTTGGGCTCATGGCACCCGCGCTGACGGCTCCCCCGTGGCTGACCGAGGGTCTGCGGCCCCGGGCCGCGCCCGTCCCCTGGGCCGCGGTCGCCCGCGCGTCCGTCGCCCTCGCCGCCCCGCTCGCGGTGGGCACCGCCACCGGACGGCCCGCCTACGGAGCGCTGGTGTCGATGGGCGCGCTGTCCGGAGTCATCGGGGACACCGCCGACGCGTACCGGATGCGGGTCTACAACATCGCCGTGCCCCAGCTGTTCGGCGCCCTGGGGATGCTGCTCGGCACCCTGGTCTTCGGCGCCGGCTGGACGGCCGTCGCGACGGTGACCGTCGTCGCGCTGGTCTCCGGCATGATCTCCTCGATCGGCGCCGTCGCCTCCGTCTCCGGACTGCTCCTGCTGCTCAACGCGGTCGTCGGGGCCGGGCTGCCACTGCCCTCCCCCTGGTGGCTGCCGCCCGCCCTGCTGCTGCTCGGCGGCCTGGTGGTGCTCGCCCTGACCCTGCTCGCCTGGCCGCTGCGCGTCGGCGTCCCCGAACGGGCGGTGGTGGCCGGCACCTACCGGGCGGTCGCCGACCTGTTGGAGGCCGCCGGCACTCCGGAGTACGACGGACGCCGCCGCGAACTCACCCGGTCGCTCAACCAGTCCTACGACCTGCTGCTCGCCCGCCGGGCCCGCCGGCACGGCCGCTCACCCACCCTGGTGCGGCTGCTCGCCCAGCTCAACGCGGTGATCCCGGTGGTCGAGGCGGCCTCGGCGGCCCAGCTGCGCCCGCCCGAGTTCGGCCCGCTGGCCGCCGGCTACCCGGCCGCCGTGCGCGCGCTGGCCGACGCCGTCGAGCAGAACCGCACCGGCCCGCCCCCGCCGCTCGGCCTGCCGGTCCCGGCCGGCCCGTCCACCCGCGCGCTGGTCCAGGCGATCGGGCACGCCGCCGTCGTCGTGCACGAGGCCGCACCCGACCCGTACGCCACCGGCGACCGGCTGGGCCGCCCCGCCGGGATCGAGGTCAGGGCCCGGCGGGCGACCAGGGCACTGCTGCTGTCCGGCGCGTCCTGGCGGTACGGGCTGCGGCTGGCACTGTGCATCGGGCTGGCACAGGTGCTGGTCTCGGTGATCGCGGTGCCCCGCTCGTACTGGGTGACGCTGACCGTGACCTTCGTGATGAAGCCCGACTTCGGCTCGGTGTTCTCCCGCGCGGTGCTGCGCGCGCTCGGCACCGCCGCCGGGCTGCTGATCGCCGTCCCGGTCCTGGCCGAGGTGCCGCACGGCTGGTGGGACGTCCCGGTGATGGCGGCACTGGCGGCCCTGATCCCGGCCCTGTCCGCCAAGGGGTACGCCTTCCAGACCGCGGCCATCACCCCGGTGATCCTGCTGCTCTCCGACCTGCTCAACCACCAGGGCTTCCACCTGGTGCCGCCCCGGCTCTACGACTCGCTGATCGGCTGCGGCATCGCGCTGCTGGTCGGCTACCTGCTGTGGCCGGACTCCTGGCACACCCGGATCGGCGACCGGCTCGCCGACGCCGTCCAGGACACCGCCTCGTACGTGTCGCTGGCCCTCGCCACCGCGCCCGGACGGGACGAACCGGCCCGCGCCCGCTACCGGCGCCGCCTCTACCGGGACCTGTCCACCGTGCGCAGCGAGTTCCAGCGGGCGCTCACCGAGCCGCCGCCGGTCGGCGCCCGGGCGGAGGCCTATTGGCCGGTGGTGATCGCGGTCGAGCGGATCGTGGACACCACCACCGCCACCCGGGTGCGGATCGAGCACGGCGCTCCGGTGCCGACCGCCGCCGAGGTCGCCACCGTCACCCGGGAGCTGACCGGCCTCGCCGAGGCGCTGCGCACCGGCGGGCCGCCGCCGGGGGCGGAGCCGGACGCGCTGGCACCGGACTGCGCGCTGGCCCGGCTCCACCACGAGGTGCGCGCCGCCCGGTCGGTGGTCGCGCCGATGCCCCGAACCCCCGCGCCCTGAGCGCGCGCGGCCGGTCCCGGACCCTCGGCGTTCGGTCCCCGACCCGCGGGTTCGGTCCCGGGTCCGCCGGGTGCGCCCCGCCCCGCCGGGTTCAGTCCTGGATCCGGCGCCAGGGCCGGTCCGCCTCCAGCGCGAAGGCCAGCTCCAGCAGCAGCCGCTCCTGCCCGTGCGCCGCCGACAGGTGCACCCCGACCGGGAGCCCGCCCGGCTCGGAGCCCGCCGGCAGCGCGATGCCCGGGCCGCCGGTCACGTTGTTGACCGGGGTGAAGGCGACGTAGCGCATCAGCCGGTCCATCAGCTCGTCGAAGTCCACGTTCGGGCTCAGGTACCCGATCGGCGGGGCGGTGTGGGCGAGCACCGGGGAGAGGATCACGTCGTGGTCGCGGAAGATCCGCGCGTACACGCCCTCGGCCCGGCGCAGCCGCCGCAGCACGCCGGGGGTCTGCGGGAACTCCGCCTGGAACCGGCGGCGCAGTCCGGTGGTCAGGCCGTCCAGCTTCCCGGCCCGGAAGCTCGGGTCGATCAGCAGCCGGCCGGTGGCGGCGATGGCCCAGGCGATGTAGCCCCAGTAGCTGACGAAGTCGCGGGAGAACTCCTCGCCGAAGGGCAGTGCGGTCGGCTCGACCAGGTGGCCCATCGCCTCCAGCCGGGCGGCGGTCTCCTCGACCACCTGCCGGGTCGGCCCGTCGGTCTTGGCGATCGGCGAGTCCACCACCAGGCCGATCCGCAGCCGCCGATCGCCCGGCCCCTCGACCAGGCCGAGCGGGGGCAGCCCGGGGTTGCCGCGGTGCCGCTCGGCGGCGGCGAAGAAGGCGGCGGTGTCGCGCACCGAGCGGGTCAGCACGCCGTCGGTGACCAGGTCGATCGGCAGTTTGCCGCTCTGGGCGTTGGTGACCAGTCGGCCCCGGGTGGGCTTGAGCCCGACCAGCCCGCAGCAGGCCGCCGGGATGCGGATCGAGCCGCCGCCGTCGTTGGCGTGCGCGATCGGCACCACGCCGGCGGCCACCAGGGCCGCCGCGCCGCCCGAGGACGCGCCGGGCGAGTGCGAGGGCTTCCAGGGGTTGCGCACCGGCTGGGCGGTGGCGAACTCGGTGGAGGCGTTGAGGCCGAACTCGGGCAGTCTGGTCTTGCCGAGGACGGCCAGGCCGGTGGAGAGGAACTGGTCGGTGAAGCGCGCGTTGCGGCGGGCCGGGCGGGCGCGGTAGGCCTCGCTGCCCATCGCGGTCGGCAGGCCGCGCAGGTCCACGTTGTCCTTGAGGTAGGTCGGTACGCCCCAGAGCGGACCGCCGATCCCCTCCCGGCTGATCCGCGGTTTGTCGTACGAAGCATGGGCGACGGGCAGCAGCGTGCCGTCCACCCGCGCGGCCCGGTCGGCGGCCGCGCCGACCAGTTCCCTCGGGTTGACCGCGCCGGCCCGGACCAGCGCGGCGAGCGCCACCGCGTCGTGGGCGCCCAGGGCGTCGTCGGCGAACGCGTGGACCCGCTCGTCGGTCATCCGAACTCCCCACTCCCTGCCGGACGTTCCACCGTCCGGCGATCGCACCGGTTGGTCGTACCTGCCCGGCTCTACTGACCGGTAATCTCGCAGGGCTTCGAGTGTAGGCACGACCGGCGGCCGTCGCCCGACCGGGGTCGACACCGACGGGTAAACGCTCCCTCAAATCTTCGAGGGCGCACGACCGTTCGGCTCGCGCCCCCGCGTTCACCCCGTCCGCCCGTCCACGATCGTTTCGCCGCACGCCGCCGGGAAAGATCACGTTCGCGATTCGTCCCGGTCCTCCCGCCCCAACCAAGGTGACGCCCGTGCCGACCCCCTTCTTCCCGACCACCCGGTTCACCGCGGCCACCGCCCCCGGCGGCCTCCCGCTGCTCGGCCACGCCCCCGCCCTCCTCCACCGCCCGCACGAGTTCGTCGCCGGCCTGCCCGCCCACGGCGACCTCGTCCGGCTGCGGCTCGGCCCGCTCCACGCGTACGTGGTCTGCCACCCCGAGCTGGTCCGCCGGCTGCTCGCCGACGACCGCACCTTCGACAAGGGCGGGCCCCTCCTCGACAAGGCCCGGGAGGTCCTCGGCAACGGCCTCGCGACCTGCCCCGCCGCCGCCCACCGGCGCCAGCGCCGCATGCTGCAGCCCGCGTTCCACCGCGACCGGCTGCCCGGCTACGCCGCGCTGATGGCCGAGGAGATCGGCGGCGCCACCGCCCGCTGGCGCGACGGCGACGTGATCGACGTCCCCACCGCGATGCACCGCCTCTCCACCGCCGTCACCGCCCGCTGCCTGTTCGCCGCGCACGAGCGGGCCGGCACCCTGCCGGTGCGCCGGTCCATGGACGCCGTCACCCGCGGCGTCGGCCGTCGGGTGATGCTGCCGCTGCCCGGCGCCGACCGCCTCCCCACCCCCGGCAACCGCCGCTTCCGCCGCGCCCGGCAGGACCTGCGGGAGATCACCCGGCGGCTGATCGCCGACCACCGCGCCACCGGCACCGACCGGCACGACCTGCTCTCCACGCTGCTCGACGCCACGGACGAGGACGGCCGGGGCCTGACCGACGCCGAGGTCCACGAGCAGGTGGTCACCTTCCTGCTGGCCGGCACGGAGACCACCGCCGCCACCCTCTCCTGGGCCTGGACGCTGCTCGCCGCCAACCCGGCCGTCCGGATGCGGCTGCACGCCGAACTCGACACCGTCCTGGACGGCCGGCCCGCCCGCCACGAGGACCTGCCCGCCCTGCCGCTCACCGCCCGGATCGTCAGCGAGACCCTGCGGCTCTACCCGCCGCCCTGGATCCTCAGCCGCACCGCCACCGCCGACACCGAGCTCGGCGGCCACCGCGTCCCGGCCGGCGCCACCCTGCTCTACAGCCCCTACCTGCTGCACCGCCGGGCCGACCTCTTCCCCCGCCCCGACCGCTTCGACCCCGACCGCTGGCTCACCACCGCCCGCCCCGCACCCGGCACCTACGCGCCCTTCGGCCTCGGCGCCCGTCGCTGCATCGGCGACGTCTTCGGCACCACCGAGGCCGTCCTCGCCATCGCCACCATCGCCGCCCGCTGGACCATCGCCCCCACCGTCGTCCTCACCA
>NZ_JBIVVI010000150.1:0-11048 GCF_044757675.1 Kitasatospora sp. NPDC091257 | reverse complement strand
GGTGGCGGCGCCCCACTCCTCGCCCATGAAGAGCATCGGGGTGAACGGTGAGGTGAGCACCAGCGCCGCGCCGCAGGCGAGCCGGCCGGGGGAGAGGCTGGTGGAGACGCGGTCCCCCAGCGCCCGGTTGCCGACCTGGTCGTGGGTCTGGAGGTAGCCGAGCAGCCGGTGGCCGTTGCCGGGCGGGGTGAACGGGCGTCCGTGCCGGCGGCCGCGGAACGAGGACCAGGTGCCGTCGTGGAAGAACCCCCGGGTGAGCGTCTTGGCGAGGGCGGCGAGCGGCGCGTGCGCGAAGTCCCCGTAGTAGCCCTGGGACTCGCCGGTGAGCGCGCAGTGCAGGGCGTGGTGGAAGTCGTCGCTCCACTGCGCGGTGAGGCCCTGTCCGCCCGCCTCGGGCGGGGCGGTGGTGGCCGGGGTGTTGAGGTCGGACTCGGCGATCAGGAACAGCGGCCGGTTGGTGGCGACCGCCAACCTCCCCACCTCGGCGGAGAGTTCCTCCAGGAAGTGGACGGCCCGGTCGTCCGCGAGGGCGTGCACGGCGTCCAGCCGCAGCCCGTCGATCCGGTAGTCGCGCAGCCAGGCCAGCGCGCTGCCGATCAGGTAGGCGCGTACCTCGTCCGAGCCGGGCGCGTCCAGGTTGACCGCCGAGCCCCACGGGGTGTGGTGCCGGTCGGTGAAGTACGGGCCGTACGCGGGAAGGTGGTTGCCGGACGGGCCGAGGTGGTTGTGCACCACGTCGAGCACCACCCCGAGGCCCTTGCGGTGGGCGGCGTCCACGAAGCGCTTGAGCCCCTCGGGCCCGCCGTAGGGCTCGTGGACGGCCCAGAGCGAGACCCCGTCGTAGCCCCAGCCGTGCCGGCCGGGGAACGGGCAGACCGGCATCAGCTCGACGAAGTCCACGCCCAACTCGACCAGGTGGTCCAGGCGTTCGGCGGCGGCGTCGAAGGTGCCGCGGGCGGTGAAGGTGCCCACGTGCAGCTCGTACAGCACCGCGCCGGGCAGCGCCCGGCCGCGCCGGCCGGGCCGCGACCAGCGGAACGCGGCGTGGTCCACCGCGCGGCTGGGCCCCTCCGGGCCGTGCGGCTGCCGGGCCGAGCGCGGGTCGGGCAGCGGCGGGCCGTCGTCCAGCCGGAAGGCGTAGTCGCCCGCCGGGGCCTCGCCGGACCACCAGCCGTCCCGGGCCGGGCAGCGGGCCAAGTCGTAGGCGAAGCCGTTGACGTCGACCCGCACGCGGGACGCGGCGTTGGGCGCCCACACCTGGTAGCGCGGCATCAGTGCCTCCTCGTCAGCAGGGCCACCGGCAGGGCCGCCAGCAGCTCCGCCACCGGCACCGTGCCCGCCGGGAGGTCGCGCCCGGTCAGCTCGTCCGTCCAGGGCCCGCCGGCCGGCAGCTCCAGCACGGTGTCGCGCCAGCAGCCCGCCCGCTCCAGCCCGTACGGCAGCCGGGTGACGGCGGTGACCACGTCCTCGCCCCGGGCGAAGGCCAGCAGGTGGTCACCGGCGGGGCCCGCGGCGTGCAGCGGCCGGTACGGGCCGAGCGGGCGGGCGCGGCGCAGGTGCAGCGCGGTGGTGGTGAGGTGCAGCTTCTCCCGGGCGAGGTCGCCGGGGCGCGGCGCGGCCGCGTCGGTGAGCCGCACGGCGAGCGCGCCGAAGTCCACCACGCCCCGGTTGTCGGGGTCGACCAGGGTGTACAGCGGCTCCTCGCTGCCCTGGTAGAGGTCCGGCACGCCCGGCACGGTGAGGTGCAGCAGCGCGGCGGCCAGGGTGTTGGCGCGGGCGTACGGGGCGAGGGCGTGGACGGCGCCCTCGATCCGGGGGAGCAGCCCGGGGTTGGCGTGGACCGCGCGGGCGCGCTGCTCCAGGGCCCGCTCGTAGCGGGGGTCGGGGGTGGTCCAGGAGGTGTGGAGCTTGGCCTCGCGGGCGGATTTGAGCAGGGCGGCGACCAGCCGGTCCGGGCCGATCGGCCAGGCGGCGACCAGGGTGTGCCACAGCAGCCAGTCGGCGTCCGGGTCGAAGCCGGGGCCGGCGGCGGTGGACCAGGCGGCGGCCTCGGCGGCCCAGGCGTCCGGCCGCTCGGCGAGCACGGCGAGCCGGGCCCGGGCGTCGGCGCTGCGCTTGGTGTCGTGGGTGGACAGCACCGTCATGCTGTGCGGCCAGGTGCGTTCCAGGTAGCGGCACCAGTCGTGGAAGTCCGCGGGGCGCAGTCCGGGCCGGGCGGGCTCGCCGCCGACCTCGTTGAGGCCGGGCAGGGCGTTCCAGCGGTAGAAGGCGGTGTCCTCGACGCCCTTGGCGGCCACCGCGGCGGCGGTCTGGGCGAAGCGGGTGCAGAACTCGTCCTTGTCGGCGCCCCGGCCCAGCTCGCCGAGGGCGAGTGCGGCCACCAGCCGGTCGGTCGGGTCGGCGGAGCCCTCCAGGGCGGCCCGCAGCTGCTGCGCCGAGGCGGCCGGGACCGCCTCGCCGGGCCGGGCGTACGGCCGGTACGCCGGGTAGCCGGTGAGCAGCCGGCCGAGCGCGGCGCGCAGCTGCCCCGGCGAGTGGTCGGCGTGCGCGGGCTCGGCGGCGCCGATCCGCAGCGCGATCCGCACCAGCCGGTCGACCTCGGCGGCGAGTTCGCCGTCCGGCCCGGCCATGTCGGCCCGCCCGCGCCGGGCCTCGGCGACGGCGGGGTGCGGGTCCGCGCAGAGGTCCCGGACCGGGCCGCCGTGCCGGAAGGACTCGTACGCACCGGCCAGCCGGCAGGCGCCCGCGTGGTCGGTGAGCACGCCGTCGATCCGGCGCAGCGCGTCGTAGCCGGTGGTGCCGGCCACCGGCCAGTCCTCGGGCAGCCGCTCCTCGCCGGTGAGGATCTTCTCGACCACGACGTACGCCCCGCCGGTGGTCCCCGACGCCCCGCCGGTGGCCGCTGCCAGGCGCCGCAGGTAGCCGCGCGGGTCGGCGAGCCCGTCCGGGTGGTCGATCCGGAAGCCGTCCAGGACGCCGTCCGCGTGCAGTCCGAGCAGGACGGCGTGGGTGGCGGCGAACACCTCCGGGTCCTCGGCCCGCAGCGCGATCAGCTCGTTGACGGTGAAGAAGCGCCGGTAGTTGAGCTCGGTGCGGGCCAGGCGCCACCAGGCGAGCCGGTACCACTGGCGGCCGAGCAGCTCGGACAGCGGCAGCTCCTCGGTGCCGGGGCGCAGCGGCAGCTCGTGCTCGTGGTAGCGCAGCACTCCCCCCGCCGGGCGGCCGGGAGGCGCCCCCACGGCGTCCACGGTGAGCTGGTCCAGGACGGCGCCGAGCCGGTCGCCGAGCAGCGGCAGCAGCACCCGGCCGCGCCCGGGGGCGTCGGCGGGGCCGGCCTGGGCGGTCCAGTCGATGTCGAACCAGCGCGCGTACGGCGAGTCGGGACCGTCGCGCAGCACCTGCCACAGTGGCCGGTTGAGCCGTTCGGGGGCGGGCACGGCCATGTGGTTGGGCACCACGTCGGCGATCAGCCGCAGGCCGTGGCGGTGCGCGGCGGCGGCCAGTTCGCGCAGCGCCGGCTCGCCGCCGAGCTGCTCGCTGATCCGGGTGTGGTCGACGGTGTCGTAGCCGTGGGTGGAGCCGGGGACGGCCTCCAGCAGCGGGGACAGGTGCAGGTGGGAGACGCCGAGGGCGGCCAGGTAGGGGACGGCGCCGGTGGCGTCGTGGAGGGTGAAGCCGGGCTGGAGCTGGAGGCGGTACGACGATGAGGGGACGGTGGCGGCCGGGCGGGGCTGCGCGGGCTCGGCGGCGGGGGTCATAGCTCCATAGGTACCCGGGGGAGGCCGCCGCCAAGACCCGCTGCTGGCCCGAACAGGTGACCGCCCCCGGCCGTCCGAAGGGCCCGCGCCGCGTTCGGTGACCGGCCCGGCCGGGCGCCGCGGCACCGCCGGCACGCCCCAGGCGGGGCGCCGCGGCACCGCCGGTACGGACCGGAGCACCTAGGCGGGCCGCTGCAGCACCATCAGCGAGCGGTCGGTGAGCCAGAGGGCGTCCCCGGCCTTGACCCGGGCGCCGGTGCCGGGGGCGGGCAGCCGGGGCCGGGCGGTGTCGACCACGACCTGCCACTCCTGCCCGTGGTCGGCGGGCACGGTGAACTCCAGCGGTTCGGAGTGGGCGTTGAACAGCAGCAGGAAGGAGTCGTCGACGATCCGGCCGCCGCGCCGGTCCGGTTCGGAGATCGCGTAGCCGTTGAGGAAGACGGTCAGCGACTTGGCGTAGCTGGCGCCCCAGTTGCGCTTGGTCATCTCCTCCCCGGTCGGGGTGAACCAGGCGATGTCGGTGAGGTCGTCGAAGCCGCCGGAGGCGGACACCGGCCGCCCGTGGAAGAACCGCCGCCGCCGGAACACCGGGTGGTCGCGGCGCAGCCAGATCATCCCCTGGGTGAACTCCAGCAGCCGCGCCTGCGGCCCGTCGCCCTCGGGCCAGTGCACCCAGGTGAGTTCGTTGTCCTGGCAGTAGGCGTTGTTGTTGCCCAGCTGGGTGCGGCAGAGCTCGTCGCCGTGCGAGAGCATCGGCACGCCCTGGGAGAGCATCAGGGTGGCGATGAAGTTGCGCTGCTGGCGCTCCCGCAGCTCCTCGACGGCCGGGTCGGCGGCGGGGCCCTCGACGCCGCAGTTCCAGGAGCGGTTGAAGGACTCGCCGTCCCGGTTGTCCTCGCCGTTGGCGTCGTTGTGCTTCTCGTTGTACGAGACCAGGTCGCGCAGGGTGAAACCGTCGTGGCAGGTCACGAAGTTGATCGAGGCGATCGGGCGGCGGCCGTCGTCCTGGTAGAGGTCGGCGGAGCCGGTGAGCCGGGAGCCGAACTCGGCGAGGGTGGCGTTCTCGCCGCGCCACAGGTCCCGCACGGTGTCCCGGTACATGCCGTTCCACTCCGTCCACAGCGGGGGGAAGTTGCCCACCTGGTAGCCGCCCTCGCCGAGGTCCCAGGGTTCGGCGATCAGCTTGGCCTGGGAGACCACCGGGTCCTGCTGGACCAGGTCGAAGAAGGAGGACAGCCGGTCCACCTCGTGGAACTGCCGGGCGAGGGTGGCGGCGAGGTCGAAGCGGAAGCCGTCCACGTGCATCTCGGTGACCCAGTAGCGCAGCGAGTCCATGATCAGCTGGAGCACGTGCGGGCTGCGCATCAGCAGGCTGTTGCCGGTGCCGGTGGTGTCCTCGTAGAAGCGCTGGTCGCGGGCGAGGCGGTAGTAGGAGACGTTGTCCAGGCCGCGCAGCGACAGCGTCGGCCCCAGGTGGTTGCCCTCGGCGGTGTGGTTGTAGACGACGTCCAGGATCACCTCGATCCCGGCCGCGTGCAGCGCCTTGACCATGGACTTGAACTCCTGCACCTGCTGGCCGCGGTCGCCGGTGGAGGAGTAGGAGGAGTGCGGGGCGAAGAAGCCGACGGTGTTGTAGCCCCAGTAGTTGGCGAGGCCGAGGTCCCGCAGCCGGTGGTCGCGGACGAACTGGTGCACCGGCATCAGCTCGATCGCGGTGACGCCGAGCTTGGCCAGGTGCTCGATCACCGCCGGGTGGGCCAGGCCCGCGTACGTTCCGCGGATCTCCTCGGGGATGCCCGGGTGCAGCCGGGTCAGGCCCTTGACGTGGGCCTCGTAGATGACGGTGCGGTGGTAGTCGGTGCGCGGCGGCCGGTCGGTGCCCCAGTCGAAGTACGGGTTGATCACCACCGAGTGCATGGTGTGCGGGGCGGAGTCCAGGTCGTTGCGGCGCTCGGGGGCGCCGAAGTGGTAGCCGTAGACCGACTCGTCCCAGTCGATGTGCCCGCTCATCGCTTTGGCGTACGGGTCCAGCAGCAGCTTGGCGCTGTTGTGCCGCTGGCCCAGGCCCGGGTTGTACGGGCCGTGCACGCGGAAGCCGTAGCGCTGGCCGGGCTGGACGCCCGGGAGGTAGGCGTGCCGGACGAAGGCGTCCGTCTCGCGCAGCTCGACGGCCGTCTCGGAGCCGTCCTCGGCGATCAGGCACAGCTCGATCCGGTCGGCGCTCTCGGAGAACACGGCGAAGTTGGTGCCGGCCCCGTCGTAGGTGGCGCCGAGCGGGTAGGGCGTACCGGGCCAGACCTGCATGACTTCTCAACTTCCTTGCTGCCGACGGAAACTGACGTGTGCTCCGACAACGGGACCGGCCGCCTGCCGGGGCCCGGACGCTCTCTTCCCGGCCGGGCGGCCGGGCATGTGCGTGACCGTGCGCCGTGACGCACGGCACAGCCGCCGTGACGCGCGGCACAGGGCATACTCCCCGAGCCCCTCCCCGCGGGCCGGGACATCCGGCCCGGGTTGGGCCGAACGAGCGCCCGTCGGGCATTCGTGTGAAGAGTGCTCCGGTGGTGCGGGAGGGGCCCCGGGCATCCGGCTGCGATCGGCTCGCGGCGGGCAGTACCCTTGATCGTCCGGCCGCCCGGGGCGGGCCGACGGGCTTTCGACGGTCCCCGCGCCCGCGGGGGCCGGCCGCAGCAACCAGATGAGGTGGCGCATGGTGTTCCCCGCCGGCGGCCGCGGTTCCGGGCCCGGCGGCCCCGACCGGGGCGCGACCCGCAGCGAGGCGCCCACGGTGGTCATGCGTCCCACCCTGACCGGCCGGGCCCTGGTGCCCGCCCAGGGCGGCCCGGTCGAGATACCCGCACTGGCCTGGTCGGCCGGCGAATGGGAGGACGCCTACCAGCGGGTCCGGCTGTCCGGCCGCGCCTACGTCTGGCTCAACCTGGTCGAACAGCGGCTGCGCGCCCTGGTCGACGAGGTGCTGCACCCGATCTACGCCCCCGCCCACGGCGAGGACTGGGTCACCGCCGCCGCCGGGCCGGCCGGCGAGGAGTGGGCGCACCGCGCCGGGGCCGTGCGCGAGGTCAGCCGCCGCAAGGGCTACCTCCTCGACCCGGCCGACGACGACCCGCTGGTCTTCCTCACCCTGCCCCAGCTGCGCGAACTGATGGTGCAGCACTGGCCCTGCTTCGAGCCGTACCTGGCCGACCGGCGCGAGATCGAGCTGGCGCTCGACGAGCTGGAGGTGGCCCGGCACGTGGTCTCCCGCAACCGGGTGCTCACCCAGACCGTGCTGGCCCAGACCGAGCGGGCCGCCGCCCGGCTGCTGGCCGTCCTGGACGGGGGCGCCGGCGGGGTGCCCGCCGACGTGGTCGAGTCCCTGGTGGCCGGCCGGTACGCGGACGTCGTCGCCGTGCACGCCGACCGGGTCCGGCTCCAGCGCGACCTCCCCGTCGAGGACCTGCTGGACGGTGCCCGGCGCCTCGACGCCCTCGGCATCGGCCTCGGCATGCTCTGCCAGAACTACACCGGCAAGCGCCTGGTGCGCCTGGCCGGCGAAGGCTGTCGGGTGCGGCTGCTCTTCCTCAACCCGGCGAGCAGCGCGGTGCGCCGCCGCGAACGCGAACTCGGCCTCGGCCGCAGCGAGTTGTCGCGCTCCATCGAAATGAACATCATGCACGTGCGGCGGGTGCGGGCCCGGCTGCGGGACCAGGGCGGCTTCGAGATCCGGGTCTTCGACGAGACCCCGCGCTTCACCGCCTACCTGGTCGAGGGCCCCCGCACGGCCGGCCAGGCGGGCGGCCGCCGGCAGGGCCGCGACCTCGGCGTCATCCAGCCCTACCTGCGCCGCGCCCGCGGCATGGAGTCCCCGGCCCTGGTGCTGCGCGGCGGCGCCGGCCAGCAGCCCGGCGGCACCGAGGCCGGACTGCTGGAGGTCTACCGCGAGGAGTTCGAGGGCGCCTGGGCCGACTCCCGGCCGGTGTCCTGACGAAAACGGCTGGTCGGAGCGGTGACGCGGCTGCCAGACTGCGGGCCGTGAACATCGCCCCCGACTGGAGCCTGCGCCCCGCCGCGCCCGAGGACCTCGAACCCGTCACGGACCTCAAGGCCCAGGTCATGCGCGCCGACCTGGAACGCCTCGGCCGCTGGGACCCGGCCCGCTCCCGGGAGCGGGTGACGGCGTCCTTCTCGACCAGGTACACCTCCGTCATCCTGGTGGACCGGGCCTTCGCCGGCTGCGTCACCGTCCGCCCCGACGAGCGGGGCGGACGCCACCTGGAGCTGTTCTACCTGGCCCCGCACCTCCAGGGGCGGGGCCTGGGCACCGCCGTGCTGCGCCACCTCCTCGCCGAGGCCGACGCCGCCGGAGAACCGTTCCGCCTCGTCGTCCTCCGCGGCAGCGCCGCCCAGCGACTGTACGAACGCCACGGCTTCACCGTCGTCCACGAGGATCCGGTCGACGTCTTCCTGCACCGCCCCGTCGGCGGGACCGAGGTCCGCGCCGAAGTCCTCGGCGGGGCACGGCGGCTGACGGCATAACGATTCCCCCAAACCACCTGGTCAGGGCCGTGGCCACCGTGGTAGGTGTGGCTGCTGTGAAGATCACGGGGGAGAACGGGGCCGTCCTGCGGCTCGACGACGTACACCGCACCTACGGAACCGGCCCGGAGGCCGTACGGGCGCTCAGGGGGGTGGACGTCGAGTTCGCCCGCGGCGGCTTCACCGCCGTCATGGGCCCCTCCGGCTCCGGCAAGAGCACCCTGCTCCAGTGCTGCGCCGGCCTCGACCGGCCCGACAGCGGCCGGGTCACCCTGGACGGGGCCGACCTCGGCGCACTGGGCGAGACCGAGCTCACCGTGCTGCGCCGCCAGCGGATCGGCTTCGTCTTCCAGGCCTTCAACCTGGTCGGCTCGCTCACCGCCGAACAGAACGTCGGGCTGCCGCTACGGCTGGCCGGCCGCCGCCCCGACCCCGCGCAGGTGCGCGGGGCGCTCGCCCAGGTCGGCCTCGGCGAGCGCGCCGGACACCTGCCCTCCCAGCTCTCCGGCGGCCAGCAGCAGCGCGTCGCGATCGCCCGCGCGCTGATCACCCGGCCGCGCATGCTGTTCGCCGACGAACCGACCGGCGCCCTGGACTCCGCCAGCAGCCGCGACGTCCTCGCCCTGCTGCGCGACCTCGTCGACCAGGAGGGCCAGAGCACCGTCATGGTCACCCACGACCCGGTCGCCGCCGCCTACGCCGACCGCGTGCTCTTCCTCGCCGACGGCCGGATCGTCGACGACCTGCCCCACCCCACCGCCCAGCACGTCGCCGAGCGGATGACCGCCCTGGAGACGGCGGCATGACCTCGATCACCACCCTGCTGCCGGTCGCCACCGCGAGCCTGCGGCGGCGCAAGTCCGCCTTCGCCGGCTCCTACGTCGCCCTCACCCTCGGCGTCCTGCTCGTCGCCACCACCGGCAGCCTGCTCCACGACACCGCCGGCGACGACTCCCCGCTCGGCGCGCCCTCCCTGCACAAGGTGCTCCAGTTCACCGCCGCGATGGCCGCCTTCGTCGCCGTCTTCGTCGTCGCCGGGACCTTCGCCTTCGCCGTCGCCCAGCGCCGCCAGGAGATCGCGATGCTGCGCGCCGTCGGCGCCACGCCCCGGCAGATCGTCTGGCTGATCACCGGCGAGGCCGCCGCCGTCGCCCTCGCCGCCGCCGTCAGCGGCTGCCTGCTCTCGCTGCCCGGCGCACCCGCGCTCGCCGCCTGGCTGGTCGCCCGCGGGGCCGCCCCCGACGGATTCACCGCGCACCCCGCCGCCGGGCCGATGCTGCTCGCCGCCGCCGTCGGCCTCCTCGTCGCCCTGCTCGGCGCCGTCACCGCCGCCCTGCGGGCCGGCCGGGTGCGCGCCGTCGAGGCGCTCGGCGACGCCGCCGCCGACCGCGCGGCCATGACCCCGCTGCGCTGGACCTGCGCGCTGCTCGGCCTCACCGCCCTGGCCGGCACCGTCGGCTACTACCTGGCCGCGCCCACCATGACCCCCGCCCCCGGCGACCAGCCCGACGACCCGCAACTCGCCTCCCAGTGGGTGCTCGGCGCCGACCTGCTCGCCATCACCGCGCTCGCCCTGTTCGCACCGGCCGTCGTACCGCCGCTGCTGCGACTGCTCAGCGCCCCGCTCGCCCGGGCCGTCGCCGCCGCCCCGCTGCTCGCCCGGCAGAACGCCCTCACCGCCGTGCGCCGCACCGTCTCCACCGCCACCCCGGCCTTCCTCGCCATCGCGCTCACCGGCACCGTGGTCGGCTCCACCGCCGCCTTCGCCGACGCCATGACCGCCCAGAACCGGGCCCTCGCCGCCGCCGCGTACGTGCTGCGCCCCGGCGGCGCCCCGCTGCCCGCCGACGCCGCCCACCGGCTCACCGCCGCCCGCCCCGGACTGCACGCCACCGCCACCACCGCCACCGTGGTCACCGGCCTCGGCGCCGCCGCCCCCGCCTTCGACGACCACGGCGAGGACTCGCCCGCGAGCGCGCCGTCCGCCGCCACCGTCGTCGACGGCGACCTCGCCACCGCCTGGACACTGCCCGCCGTCGACGGCAGCGCCGCCGACCTGCGCGGCGCCACCCTCGCCGCCTCCACCGACCAGGTCCGCGGCCACGGCTGGAAACTCGGCGACCAGGTCAACCTGCGCCTCGCCGACGGCACCGTCACCAGCCTGCGGCTCGCCCTCGTCTACCGCACCCAGCTCGGCCTGGACGAGGTCCTGCTCAGCGGCGACGCCGTCGCCGGCCACCTGGCGGGCGCCCGTCCCGCCGCCGTCCACCTCGACGCCGAACCGGCCGACCGGCTCGGCGGCACCCTCACCGACGCCCACGACCCCGGGCCCGACCCCGGCGCCCACTACGCCTGGATCGCCACCACCACGATCCTCGGGCCCGCCCTGCTCTACGCGCTGATCGCGATCGTCAACACCATGGTGATGAGCACCGCCGACCGCCGGCGCGACTTCGGCGTGCTGCGGTTGGCCGGGACGGTGCGCCGCCAGGTCACGTCGATGGTCGCGCTGGAGGCCGTCCTGGTCGTCGCCACCGCCGCGCTGCTCGCCCTGGCCGTCACCGCGCTCACCCAGTACGGCACCACCGCCCTGCTCAACCACCGCATCCTGGCCGGCCGGGCCACCATCGCCCTGCGACTGCCCTGGGCACCGCTCGGCGCCGGCACCGCCCTGTGCCTGCTGCTCGCCGTCGCCTCCAGCGTCCTCCCCAGCCGCCTCGCCCTCGCCACCCCGCCCCGCTAGCCCACGCCGGC
>NZ_JBIVVI010000149.1:0-11008 GCF_044757675.1 Kitasatospora sp. NPDC091257 | reverse complement strand
CGGGTCAGACGGAGAGCCGGCGCAGGGCCTCCTCGTGCAGCAGGCCGTTGGAGGCGACGGCGTCGGCGCCGCCGGGGCCGGGGACGCCGTCCAGGCCGGTGAAGCGGCCGCCGGCCTCCTCGACGATGATGCAGTTGGCCGCCATGTCCCACAGCGACAGCTCGGGCTCGGCGGCGATGTCGACGGCGCCCTCGGCGACCATCATGTAGGACCAGAAGTCACCGTACGCGCGGGTGCGCCAGCAGGCGCGGGTGAGGTCCAGGAACGGGTCGAGGCGGCCGCGCTCCTCCCAGCCGCTGAGCGAGGAGTAGGAGAAGGACGCGTCCTCGATCCGGGAGACACCGGAGACCTGCAGCCGGGAGGCCTTGGTCAGGCTGCGGCCGCCGAACGCGCCCAGGCCCTTGGCCGCCCACCAGCGGCGCTGCAGCGCGGGGGCGGAGACGATGCCGACCACCGGGCGCTCGACGCCGTCCGGGCCGTCCTCCAGCAGGGCGATCAGGGTGGCCCAGACCGGGACGCCGCGGATGTAGTTCTTGGTGCCGTCGATCGGGTCGATCACCCAGCGGCGCGGGCCCGAGCCCTGGAGACCGAACTCCTCGCCGAGGACGGCGTCGCGCGGACGGGCGCGCTGGAGCACGCTGCGCACGAGCTCCTCGGCGGCCTTGTCGGCGTCGCTCACCGGGGTGAGGTCGGGCTTGGTCTCGATCTTCAGGTCGAGGGCGCGGAAGCGATCCAGGGTGACCGAGTCGGCCGAGTCGGCGAGGACATGGGCGAGTCGGAGGTCGTCGTGGTAATCGGCCATGCCCGAAACCCTAGCGAGCCTCCCCGGATCGGCACAGCCGGGCTCGCGGAGCGGCCCGGAGCGGGTGCGGGCGCGCGCGGCCGTCCGGCGGCGCCGTGTCGGCTCCGCTCGTCGCTCCGCGTGCCGGGCGGCCGCTCCGCGTGCCGGGCCGCTCAGTGGGTCGTGCCGCTGAGTTGGAGGCCGATGACACCGGCGATCACCAGCGAGATCGAGACCAGCTTGAGCACCGAGGAGCTCTCGCCGAGGAAGAGCATGCCGTAGATCGCGGTGCCGGCCGCGCCGATGCCCGTCCACACCGCGTAGGCGGGGCCGACCGGAAGGGTCTTCAGCGAGAGGGTGAGCAGGCCGAAGCTGCCGAGGGCGAACACGCAGAAGCTGATGGTGGGCCAGAGCTTGGTGAAGCCCTCGCTGAGCTTGAGGTTGATCGCGAAGCCGGTCTCCAGCAGGCCGGCCAGGACCACCAGGGCCCATGCCATCGCGTGCCCTCCCTGTCGATCGACGGGCGGACCGCATACGGCCCGACTTTCCTATGATCGCCAGGTGGGCCCGCTCCGACACCTCGAACGGGCCACCAACCCCGCCGACGGGCCGCGGACGGCCGGACTCAGTCGGCCTCGCCGTCCTTGCTGGCCAGCAGACGGCGCAGCGAGTAGAGCCGGGCCGCCTCGGCGTGGCCCTCGGCGACCCAGGCGTCCAGCGCGCAGTCCGGCTCGTCGTGGCTGCACGCGCGCGGGCAGTCGACGGTGCCGGCCTCCAGGTCGGGGAAGGCGAGGATGACCCGGGACGGATCGATGTGCGAGAGGCCGAACGAGCGGAAGCCGGGGGTGTCGATCACCCAGCCGGGGTTCAGCGCCTTCTTCGAGCCGGGCTTGGCGCCGGGCGGCGGGGGCAAGCGCAGCGCCAGCGCGGAGACGGTGGTGTGCCGGCCGCGGCCGGTCACGGCGTTGACGTGCCCGGTCTGTCGCCGGCGGTCCGGGACGAGCGCGTTGACCAGGGTGGTCTTGCCGACGCCGGAGTGGCCGATGAAGACCGTGGACAGGCCGCGCAGGTGCTCCCGGACGGCCTCGGCGCCGGTGGTCTCCAGCTCGTCGCGGCGGGTGACCACGTACTCGATGCCCAGCGGCGCGTAGGTCTCCAGCAGCGTCGAGGCCGGGGCGAGGTCCGACTTGGTGAGCACCAGCAGCGGCTCCATGCCCGCGTCGTACGCCGCCACCAGGCAGCGGTCGATCAGCCGGGGGCGCGGCTCCGGATCGGCCAGGGCGGTGACGATGGCCAGCTGCTCGGCGTTGGCGACCACGATCCGCTCGTACGGGTCGTCGTCGTCCGCGGTGCGCCGCAGCACCGAGGTGCGCTCCTCGACCCGGACGATCCGGGCGAGGGTGTCGGCGTCCCCGGTGAGGTCGCCGACCAGGTTGACCACGTCGCCGACGACGACGCCCTTGCGGCCCAGCTCGCGGGCCTTCATGGCGACGACCTCGCGTTCCTGCTTCGTTCCCGGATCGACCAGGCAGGTGATCCGGCCGCGGTCGATGGTCAGCACCATCGCCTCGGCGGCGTCCTCGTGCTTGGGCCGGATCCGGGTCCGCGGCCGGGAGCCCCGGCGGGCGGGGCGGTTGCGGATGTCGTCCTCGTCGGCGTCCTTGCCGTAGCGGCGCATGTGCTCAGTCTCCGCTCAGGCGCCCGCCGCCGCTTCGCCGAGCAGCTCGGACCACATCCCGGGGAAGTCGGGCAGGGTCTTGGCGGTGGTGGCGACGTTCTCGACCTCGACGCCGGGCACGGCGAGGCCGAGCACGGCGGCGGCGGTGGCGAGGCGGTGGTCCTCGTAGGTGTGGAAGATGCCGCTGTGCAGCGGGCGCGGGCGGATCCGCAGGCCGTCCTCGGTCTCGGTGACGTCGCCGCCCAGGTCGTTGATCTCCTTGGCGAGCGCGGCGAGCCGGTCGGTCTCGTGCAGGCGCAGGTGGGCGATGCCGTACAGGTGGGACTCGGAGTCGGCCAGCGCGGCGACGGCGGCGATCACCGGGGTGAGCTCGCCGACGTCGTGCAGGTCGGCCTCGATGCCGTGGATCCGGCCGGTGCCGGTGAACTGCAGGCCCTCGTCGGTGAACTCGCAGGCGCCGCCCATCCGGGTGTAGATCTCGCGCAGCTGGTCCCCGGGCTGGGTGGTGTGCCTGGGCCAGTCCCGCACGGTGACCCGGCCGCCGGTGACCAGGGCGGCGGCGAAGAACGGCGCGGCGTTGGAGAGGTCCGGCTCGACCACCAGGTCGCGGCCGAGCAGGGCGCCGGGGGTGACCCGCCAGACGTCCTTCTCGCCGCCGTCCTCGGGGGCGTCGACCTGGGCGCCGGCCAGCCGCAGCATCTCCACGGTCATCCGGATGTGCGGCAGCGACGGGACCGGGCCGCCGACGTGGCGGACCTCGATGCCGTGGTTGTAGCGGGCCCCGGAGAGCAGCAGGGCGGAGACGAACTGGGACGAGGAGGAGGCGTCCAGCTCGACCGGGCCGCCGTCCAGCGAGCCGGTGCCGTGCACGGTGAGCGGGAAGGCGCCCCGGCCGCCGTCCTCGATCCGGGCGCCGAGCGCGCGCAGGGCGTTGATCACACCGTGCTGGGGGCGCTCGTAGCAGCGCGGGTCGCCGTCGAAGTGCACGGGGCCGTCGGCGAGGACGGCGAGCGGCGGCAGGAAGCGCATCACCGTGCCGGCGTTGCCGACGTCGACGGAGGCGGGGCCGAGCAGCGCGGGGGCGGGGATGACCCGCCAGGCCTCGCCGCCGCCGGTGCCGCCGGAGTCGTTGTTGACCTTCTCCTCGATGGTGACCCCGAGGGCGCGCAGGCCGTCGGCCATCAGCTGGGAGTCGCGGCTGCGCAGCGGGCGCCGCACCCAGCCCGGCCCGTCGGCGAGTGCCGCCAGCACCAGGGCCCGGTTGGTGACCGACTTGGAGCCGGGGATGGTGACGGTGGCGTCGACGGGGCTGGTCGCGACGGGGGCGGGCCACAGGGTCTCGGTCATGGGGCAAGTCTAGGGGCCGCGGCGGAAGCCCCCTCGTCGGTCGGGCGGCGGGACGCTCCGGCCGGCTACCGCAGCGGCTGGAGCAGCCAGGCGGCGCCGAGGCCGAGGCAGGCGAGGGCGACGAGCAGGAAGACGGCGACCCAGGCGAGGGCGGGGACGTGGGTGAGCCGGGCGAGCTGGTCGGCGTCGGAGTCGCGGGCCCAGCCGATCCGGCGCTGGTGCTGGAGCTCCAGGACGGGGCGGACGGCGCCGAAGAGCAGGAACCAGCAGCCGAGGTAGGCGAAGCCGGCCTGGACCTCGGCGCTGCCGAACCACGAGACCAGGAAGAAGGCGCCGCCGGCGACCAGCACGCTGAGGAAGCCGAAGGCGTTGCGGATGCGCAGCAGCAGGGCGAGCAGCAGCACGATCGCCAGCCAGAGCAGCAGGGTGATCCGGTCGGCGGCGAGCAGGGCGGCGCAGCCGAGGCCGAGCAGCGCGGGGGCGGTGTAGCCGGCGGCGGCGGTGAGGACCATGCCGGGGCCGGTGGGGCGGCCGTAGGAGAGGGTGAGCCCGGAGGTGTCCGAGTGCAGCCGGATGCCGGCCAGCTTGCGGCGGGTGACCACGGCGATCAGGCCGTGGCCGCCCTCGTGGGCGATGGTCACGGCGTTGCGGGCGACGTGCCAGAGCGGGCGGGCCAGGACGGTGAGCAGGGCGGCGGCGCCGGTGGCCAGGACCAGCCAGCCGGGTGGGGCGGCCTGGGTGCCGGTCACCTGGTTCCACAGGTCGCCGAGGGTCAGGTCGTTCGCGTTCATCGGTGTCTCCGCCTCCGTCCGCCGCACTGGGCCGTCGCGTTGGGCCGTTCGGGGCAGCCTCCCATGCGGGGACGGGCGGGAGGCGGCGGGTGGTTCTGGTCCGGGGATGAACACGTCGTGAGGACCGGTGGCATGGCAAGCTGGCCCGCATGTGCGGTCGGTTCGCAGCCAGCAGCAAGCCCGAGGACGTCGTCGAGCTGTTCGACGTCGAGCACTGGGATCCCGCGGAGACCCTGGACCCGAACTGGAACGTCGCGCCGACCAACAGCGCCTTCGTGGTGCTGGAGCGGCTGGGCGGGGAGCGGCCGCGGCCGGTGCGGCAGCTGCGGGTGCTGCGCTGGGGGCTGGTGCCGCAGTGGTCGAACTCCGCCGAGACGGCGGTGAAGATGATCAACGCCCGGTCGGACACGGTGCACGAGAAGCCCTCGTACCGGCAGGCCTTCGCCGCGCGCCGGTGCATCCTGCCGGTGGACGGCTACTACGAGTGGCAGACGGTGCCGGGGGAGCGCGGAAAGGCCCGCAAGAAGCCGTACTTCGTCTCCCGGGCCGACGGCACCCCGCTGGCGCTGGCCGGGCTGTACGAGTTCTGGCGCAACCGGGCGGTGCCGCCCGGGCACCCGGAGGCCTGGCTGGTGACGTTCACGATCGTCACCACGGACGCCGAGGAGTCGCTGGCGCCGATCCACGAGCGGATGCCGCTGTTCCTGGACCCGGGGGACTGGGACGCGTGGCTGGACCCGCGGCTGACCGACCCGGACGGGCTGCGCCGGCTGCTGGTGCCCCCGCCGCCGGGTGCGCTGCTGGCCACTCCGGTGTCGCCGGCGGTCGGCAGCATCCGCAACAACGGTCCGGAGCTCAAGGAGCCGTGGACCGAGGTCGAGTACGAGAGCACCCTGTTCTGAACCTTCCTGGAGTCACCGCGATGAGCACCACCGAACTGGTCCCCACCGAGGCCGGGGAGGCCCGGATCACCCACCACCGCGCCGAGCGGCCCGTGGTCGTGCTGGCGCTCGGCCACGGCGCGGGCGGCGGGATCGAGGCCCGGGACCTGGTGGCGCTGGCCGGGAAGCTGCCGGCCCGGGGGATCACCGTGGCGCTGGTCGAGCAGCCCTGGCGGGTGGCGGGCCGCAGGCTCGGCCCGGCGCCGAGGACACTGGACCTCGGCTGGCGGCCGGTGGCGGAGCGGCTGGCCGGGCAGGGCCTGCCGCTGGTGGTGGGCGGTCGCAGCGCCGGGGCGCGGGTGGCCTGCCGCACGGGCGCGGCGACCGGGGCGGTCGGGGTGGTGGCCCTGGCGTTCCCGCTGCACCCTCCGGGCAAGCCGGAGAAGAGCCGGGCCGGGGAGCTGCTGGAGTCCGCTCTGCCGACGCTGGTGGTGCAGAGCGCGGCGGACCCGTTCGGCGGGCCGGCGGAGTTCCCGGAGCTCCCGGCGGGGCACGAACTGGTGGCGGTGCCGTACGGCAGCCACGGCTTCGAGGTGCCCAAGCGGGCGCCGGTGGGGCAGGACGAGGTGCTGGACCTGATCTGTTCGTCGGTGGGGGACTGGGTGCTGCGGCTGCTGTGAGGCCGTGAGCGGGGAGTTTCCGCTCGATCACTCGTGCGAGCGAATGGTGCCCGGGGGCGGGAATGCGGCCGGGGCCGGTGTGGTTGTCGTGTCCGTCAGCACGAGTCACCGGTGTGAGAGGCAGGGCAGATGGGTTCGATCGCGTGCCCCGAGCGGCCTGAGGAGCGCGAGGCCACCACGGCGTTCGCCCCCTCGTGGTCGGAGTGGCTCGACGCGGGCGAGAAGCCCGTCAGCCCGATATCCTCCATTTCTGGGCGGCCCGCCGTGGGCCGTGCCCGTCATGCCGAGGAGGTGGGTCCGGTCGTCGGGACCGAGCACGAGGCCGATCCGGGCCGTGGCCCGGGCGACGCCCTGCCCGCGGGCGAGGCGCTCACCGGTGAGGAGCTGGCCGAGGCGATCGGTGAGGACACCTACCGGGTGTCGGCGGCGGAGAGCGAGGAGGCCCGGCGGGAGCGCTTCGAGCGCGACGCCCTGGGCTACCTGGATCCGATGTACTCGGCGGCGCTGCGCATGACGCGCAACCCGGCCGACGCGGAGGACCTGCTCCAGGAGGCGTTCGCCAAGGCGTACGCGTCCTTCCACCAGTTCCGCGAGGGCACGAACCTCAAGGCCTGGCTGTACCGCATCCTCACCAACACGTTCATCAACTCGTACCGCAAGAAGCAGCGGGAGCCCCAGCGCACCGCGGCGGAGGAGATCGAGGACTGGCAGCTGGCCCGGGCCGAGTCGCACATGTCGACCGGTCTGCGCTCGGCCGAGACCCAGGCGCTCGACCACCTTCCCGACAGTGATGTGAAGGACGCGCTCCAGGCCATCCCGGAGGAATTCCGGATCGCCGTCTATCTCGCGGACGTAGAAGGCTTTGCGTACAAGGAGATCGCGGACATCATGGGTACTCCCATCGGTACGGTGATGTCCCGGCTGCACCGCGGCCGTCGTCAGCTGCGCGGCATGCTGGAGGATTACGCCCGTGAGCGCGGGCTGGTCCCGGCCGGCAGCGGGGCAGGGCAGGAAGCGAAGGGCTCGGGCTCATGAGCTGCGGCGATCCGCACGAAACCGAGTGTGGCGAGGTCCTCGACCACCTCTATGAATTCCTCGACAACGAGATGCCCGAGGGCGACTGCGCAAAGTTGCGCGTCCACTTCGAGGAGTGCTCGCCCTGCCTGAAGCAGTATGGGCTGGAGCAGGCGATCAAGGCGCTGATCAAGCGTTCCTGCGGGTGCGACGACACCCCGACCGACCTGCGCAGCAAGGTGCTGGCCAGGATCGACTCGATCCGGGCCGGGCAGCGCTCGGGCGAGCAGGTGGTGGTCGCGGTGGAGACCACCGTCGAGGTGCACGCCGAGTCGGCCCGTCCGGCGCCCGGGCTGGGCGGGGCGGCCGAGCGGGAGTCCACGGAGCGCCCCGGCGCGCCGGTCGAGGCCGGCGCCCAGGCGGAGTGACGGCCCCCTGGCGAACGCCCGCGCGGCGAACGTCCGTGCGACGGACGGGCGGGTGGTCGACCGCCGGGAGCGGTGGTCCGCCGGCCCGCCGGTGAGGGCGGGGTGGGCGGTTCGCGCAGGTCGGGCAAGGAGTACCAGCGGCCCCGGGAGTGTGTGCTCCCGGGGCCGCTCCCGTTCCGCTCGCACGCGCCCTCACTCGTTCGAGTGAGTTGGCGGTGCGCCAACTGCGCCGTTGCGCCATCATGCGTCCCCATGTCCGGACGGCGGCCTATTCTCCTGACGGACACTCACCGTCGGTCCGCCCGACGCGTTGAGGCAAGACGGGGTCCGTACGGCGGGGAGGTCGAGATCGCTACCGACTGTGGAGGATCGACCCTGCCGCGAGGGGCGGCGCGCTACCTGGTGGCCGTCCCGGTGGCGGCGCTGTGCTGCCTGGTGCCGCTGCTGCCCGCCGCGGCCGTCCCCGGGGTGCCGCACTGGCTGGGCGCTCCGGTGGACTGGCCCAAGGTCGGGCTGCTGGCCTTCCTGCACGGCTGCTGGGAGTCCCTGGCCCAGGGCCTGCCCACGCCCTGCCTGGTGCTGGTGCGCCGGCTGCTGCACCGGCCCGCGCTGCCCGAGCGGACGCCGGCCCGGCCCGGGGTGAACGCCTTCTTCCCGGTGCTGTTCGCCGGGGTGCTGATGCTCCCGCCGTCCGCCGCCGCCCTGGTCGCCGCCCCGGCCGCGCTGCTCGGCGGCCCGAACGGGCGCGGCTGCCGCCCGCGCCAGCTGTTCAACGGCTCCCAGCTCGCGCTGTGCGCCTTCGCCTCCTCGGCCGCCTTCCACCTGCTGCACGGCCCGCAGCTGCTGCTCGGCTCCCGCTTCCCGGCCGCGCTGCTGCCGGGATTCGCCGCCGTCGCGGTGTTCTGCCTGGTCAACGGGGTGGTGGTGGGCGTCATGCTGATGCTCGGCGAGGGGCGCCGCCCCGGGGTGCTGCTGCGCGGGGCGCGCGCGGTGTGCGGGCTGCCGGTGCTGGTGCACGCGGCCGGCGGGCTGATGGTCGCGGTGCTCTGGCAGGGCCCGTACGGCGCGTTCGCGGCGCTGCTCGCCCTGCTGCCGCTGTCCATCTCGGCCTGGGTGTTCGCCCAGGGCCAGCGCGAGCGCGACGCGCACCAGGCCACCGTTCAGTCGCTGGTGCAGGCCGTGGAGATCAAGGACTCCTACACCCGGGGCCACAGCGAACGGGTCGGCCGGGCCTCGGTGCTGATCGCCACTCAGCTCGGCATGGAGGCCGAGCGGCTGCGCACCCTGCGCTTCGCCGGCATCCTGCACGACGTCGGCAAGCTCGGGGTGGCCACCGAACTGCTGCGCAGAAACGGTCCCCTCACCGAGGCGGAGCGCCGGGCGGTGGAGATCCACCCGGTGTACGGGTACGAGCTGGTGCGCGGGATCGACTTCCTCGGCGAGGCGCACGCCGGAATCCTGCACCACCACGAGCGGATGGACGGCCGGGGCTACCCGAGCGGGCTGGCCGGCGAGCGGATCCCCGAGTTCGCCCGGATCATCTCGGTCGCCGACGCCTTCGACTCGATGACCTCCACCCGGTCCTACCGGCGCGGCCGCCCGGTCGGCGAGGCGGTCACGGAGCTGGAGCGCTGCTCGGGCAGCCAGTTCGACCCGGTGATGGTGCGGGCGCTGATCGACGCGCTGGCCGGGCACGACTGGCAGCCGGTGGTGCACTCCGAGGACGGCATCGAGGCGGTGCCGGACATCCCGCTCGGGGTGCCCGAGCCGGTCCGGGCGGCGCCGGGCCGGGTGCCGCCCCAGGGCGGGAGCGTCCCCGCGGCCGGGCAGCCGTGAGGGCCCCCGGGCGCGCGGCTTCCGGGCGTGCGGTGCTCGGAGCGGGGGCGTTCGGGCGTGCGGTGTGCGGAGCGGGGGCGTTCGGGCCCCGGGCGCTGCGGCGGGTGCTCCTCGGCCGCACGCCCTGCGGGCGCACCGCGCGCGCGGTGCACGCGGTGGCCGCCGTGCTGCTGGCGCTCGCGCTGGGCGCCGTCGCCGTGCGCGGGGTCGCGGAGCCCGGGGTCGTGCTGGCGTTCACCGCGCTGATCGCGCTCGGCGAGTGCGTCCGGATCACCCTTCCGGGGGATCGGGAGCAGGCGCCCATCGGGGCGGCCGGCGCGCTGGCGTACGCGCTGCTCGGGCCGCTGCGCGGAGTGCCGACCGCGCACGGGACGCTCCAGGTGGTCGCGGTGACCGGGGCCGGTCTGCTGCTGGGCTGGCTGGCCTGCCTCGTCCTGCCGCGCCGCGTCCTGCCGGGCGGCCCCGGCCGTCCGCACGGCCGTCCGCCCTGGGCCGACCCGGCCCGCCGCGACGGCGCCGCCCGCCGGCTGCTCGCCGTCGGCTTCGCGGCCGCCGTCTTCCAGCCGCTCTACAACGGCGGCGCGGTCGACCGCTTCTCGCCCGAGGGCCCGGCGTACGGGGCGTTCCTGACCGCCGTCGCCGCGCTGGCCGCGCTCTGCGACGCGACCCTGGCGGCGCTGCTGCGCCGCTCCGGCGGCGGGCTGCGGTTCCCGGCGGCGCTGGAGGACGAGCTGCGCTCGCTGTTCGGCATCGGCTCGGCGATCGTCGCCACCGGGATGCTGGTCAGCCTCGCGGCGGGCGAGGTCGGGCTGTGGGCGCTGCCGCTGTTCTGCACCCCGCTGCTGCTCGCCCAGGTGTCCTTCCGGCGCGCCGCCGCCGTGCGGGCCACCACCGGGCAGACCATCGCCAGCCTCGCCCGGGCCACCGAGGTGGCCGGCTACACCCCGCACGGGCACGCGCGCCGGGTCGCGGACACGGCGTGCGCGCTGGGCCGCGAGCTGGGTATGGGCACCCGCGAGCTCGCCCTGTTGGAGTACGCCGCGCTGATGCACGACGTCGGCCAGCTCTCCCTGGTCGAACCGGTTCCGGACGGCGCCACCGCCCTGCTGCCGTACGCCGAGCAGC
This sequence comes from Kitasatospora sp. NPDC091257, assembly GCF_044757675.1. Classification (NCBI taxonomy): domain Bacteria; kingdom Bacillati; phylum Actinomycetota; class Actinomycetes; order Kitasatosporales; family Streptomycetaceae; genus Kitasatospora; species Kitasatospora sp. NPDC091257. Next base: position 447 of record NZ_JBIVVI010000149.1, on the reverse strand, counting down.
AGCGGATCGCCCGCCTCGGCAGCGAGGTGATCAGCCGCACCGGAGTGCCCCGGCAGGTCGCCGAGCAGGTCGCCCGGCTGGCCGACCCGTACACCGGACCCGCCCCCGGCGAGGGGCCGGTGCCGCTCGCGTCCCGGATCATCCGGGTCGCCAACGCCCACGACGACCTGCTCACGTCGGCCCGCGGCCGGGGCGTCGGCGAGGCCGTCGGGCGGCTGGAGGCCCTGGAGGTGCTGCGGCTGGGCCGCGGCCGGGTCTACGACCCCCGCGTGGTGGACGCCCTCGCCAGGGTGGGCGGCCAGGCCCGTCGCTGAGGGGCGGGCCCGGGCGCGCGGGGCTCGCACGGTACGGGCCGTGCGCCGCCGTCGCGGGACCGGGAAAACCGGGTTCCGGCCGTCAGGGGTTGAGCGGGTGGGATCGGACGGGCAGGCTGGGGAGGGGCGGACC
>NZ_JBIVVI010000148.1:0-11097 GCF_044757675.1 Kitasatospora sp. NPDC091257 | reverse complement strand
CAGGTGGGCGCCATAGGCCGGTGCCCCCTGCTCGTGGTCGCGGATCACAAGCTCCTCGACCGGCGGCATCCGGAACTCCGGCGGCTGACCCAGCGGTTGGCCGCGACACTGGGTGGAGCCTCGACTCTGGCCCGGCTGGCGGCCGTCACCCGAGCGGGTGGACCTGCAGGCCGGTCCGGACTTTGTTTCGTCACCGGTATTCGCACTCCAACAGGTTGACGACCGCACCCCACATGGGCCAGGGCCCGGGGGCCTCAGCCGTTGATCTGGGACGCTGACAACATCTGGTCGATGAGCGGCAGGATCTGGGGCGGGAGCGGGTCGTGGACGCGGGTCATCCGTGTGCCGGTCCATTGGATGGTCGTGCCGGGGCAGAAGGTGATGCCGCCGTCGTGGTCGGCGGGGTCAGTGACGGCTGGCCGGATGCGGAAGTAGCCGGGCCGGACCTGTGCGGGGTCGGGTTCGACGCACCAGCCGACTGGTCGGAGCCAGGCGTCGAGACCGGTGGTGTCGGCCGGGTCGGTCGGCAGGACGAAGGTGCCCGGAGCGTTGTCGGCTTGGCGTTCGGTCATGACCGGAGCCTATCGGGATGGCCCATCGGTGGTGCCGGGCATGCTGTCTGGCCTGTCCTGGGTGTCGATGAGGCGGTAGACGCGATGGTGCGGGGGCGGCGGCAGGTCCGGGCGCACGACGGTGTGCCGGATCCACCGGCGGTCCCGTACTGTCGGCGGTCACGCATGCCGGTCGGCCTGCTCGGCCCTCGCGGTCGTTGTCTGCCGCGGTCATCGGCCAGCAGGTGCCTGAGAACGACGGATCGGGACAGGACCGTCGAATGGCCGCAGGCGGCCGTCTCCCATCGCACCTCACCGTCGTAGTCAGAGCTGCCAGTGGAGGGCGTCCCAGGACCGAGCCAAGCACCGAGATCGAGCGGTCGTCCCATCAGACGCCATCCACAGGCGTGGCCGGACGGCTGACGGGCCGACTGCCAGACCGGGCGGCGATGCCCGCACGGATCCTGGCCACCGCCGTCACACGCCGGTCAAGCAGGAACCTGGCCGCCCGGTCTGCCGCAGCTGCAGAGTCGGCTATAGCTGCCTGATGGGCAGCGGCGTATGACTCGAACCGATGCCTGGAGCGCATCACGGTCGCGTAGACGTTGCGGGACTCGGCAGCCACGGCAGGTGAGAGCTTGAAACGGCGGAGGGCGTCCTGGTGGTACCGGTCGCGTGTGCAGGCCACGGCAAGCAACTCGCTGGCATCCGCGATCTCCTCGTCTTGCGTTCCGTTCCGGGCCTGGGCCCTGGCGCTGCGGAGCTCCGAGCGGACCTCCTCCCAGACGGTGCGAACACTGCGGTAGTCGCGCAGGTCGGCTCGCGCGGCCAAGGCCAGGTTGATGCACTCACTGATGCCAGCCTTGATGGCCCGTCCCCGCGAGCAGCCAGCACACAGCCCAGCCGCGCCAGGAACGCCGCAGCCCGCACAGGGAACGGCCTGCCGGGCGGCCTCGGCACGGGCCTTAGAGGCCTCCCGTTCGGCCAGAGCCGCGGATTTCGAAGCGATCGGCCCCCGCAACGGGGAGCTCGGCCTGTCTTTCGGCCGCGTTGGTGGCGTGGCGAGATCGGCTGATCGCACCCTCGACGAGATACCCGCAGGGAACGCACTCAAGACCTGTCACCACGTCGATCGCGCTCTCGCACTCGACCCGCCCGCAGTCGCTGGCACGGCGAAGCCCGATCCGAACCAGCCAGCCGTACGGGCCGGCGACCGAGGTGGCCGAGGCGAGCCTGAACCGCAGACGCCGCGCCACCCGCCCCACGTCGCCCGCAACGTCCCGCACGGCCGCACCAGCGGCCCGTGCAGCCTCCCGCTGCTCCCAGACGGTCATCAACGGCAGCAGAACCGCGGCCTCCTGCAGTATGCGGTATGCCGCGATCGACATGCTCAACTGCGGCGGCACCGCCCCAGTCCGGTGCCCGGGCGTCACCGCCGTGCCGGGTGGCGTGCTGCCGAGACGCGTCCGGACCGTGTCGGACTTCCTCGCGTACGCACGCGTCCCACCGGCAACGGTGGGAACCCTTGTCTCGGCTTCGCCGGAAACACCAACCGCGACATCAGCCGTACCATCAGTGCCACAGTGACCGGCGTGCGAGGCGTGAAGGGCTTCAGTAGCGGAGTTCTCTGGGAACTCGGCACTACCTGCGGGCCCTGGCTCCGCCACCTGCGGGGGTGTCCCAACGCAACGCCGGCGTGGCCGCGTTGCAGGAGCGGCGGTATCGGACCGGGACGCAGCGGAGCGCTGCCGGGCGGCCTTCATCGTCGTCCAGTCCTGGGCCACAGTTGGCACCACGATCCCGCCACGCTGGTGCAGCCGGCTGCTGGTCTCCCGTCGGACCAGCTGGATTGCCTCTGCGCTCTGGAGGCGTTGAAGGATCCCTGCCGCTCCTGCCGGAGTGCAGCCGTTGCCCAGGAGCCGGGCGAGCGTTGCCGCTGCCCGCCCGCGCTTGCACACCCTCCCGGAGCACAGCCGCACCCGCCCGTCAGGCCGTGCCTCCAATACGAGGAGGAGCAGGGCGAGCCGGTCGGTGGGTGCGCCGCGGCCCGTGCGGGCGGCAAGCAGCCCCGGCGGGGTCACCCGGCCGTCCCGGTGATGCCAGCCCGGGGCGAAGAGCCGTTCCACGAGGCGAAGCAGGGTGGCGAGCGCGGGGCGGTCGAGGGCGAGCGGGTGCTGGCGGTCGCCAGCCCGAAATGCCTCGATCTGCTCGGGGACCCCGATGAACAGACCCCGCACGGTGCCGGCCTCGCGGAACCTCTGGCGGGTGACGAGCGTGGACGCTGCCCGTTGCCGCTTGAGAGACTGATGGATGGCAGAGGCGGACACCCCGAGCCAGCGGCCGAGCTCCGGGGCGGCCGATGAGGTGGCGCAGGTCCGGGCGAGTTCGGCCTTGGCAATGGTGACGATCCGTAGCAGTTGGTCGGTGTCATTCAGATGTGCCGCAGAGGGCGAGCGGAGGGAGGTGTGGATGGCCTCTCGTAGGCGCAGCCGCATCGGCTCGTCCAGTCGTAAAGCCTCCAGCCTCACGGTGGAAGCGGAAGGGCCGGGGTGTTCTTGCGTGATACGGCGTGTTGACGAGGTGTCACGGCCAGTAGATCTGGTAATGGGCGCGCTCGCGCCTGCGTGACAAACGGGAACGGAGTCAGGCATCATCAAGGTGTCTCTGCTGGAGGTGGAGGCAGTACGAACCCCTGGGGTATCGCTCCCGGGGCTGGCATCGCCTGTTGGACCCGCCCGTGGTTGGGCGGTACATCGGGTGGCGAGTCCTCTGCCGAGGGCGGCCGCCCGGTTCGTCGCCGGAGATGACGTGAGCGCGAACTCGGTCATGTGTCGGCGGTGATGGGAAGGGCGTGCCGCCGGAACTGGTGCTGGTAACACCGGTGTGCAGGCGGCAGCCCAGCGGCCCGTTCTCCTAGGAGCGGGCCGCACGACACGTCACCTCATGGTCGACCTCTCATCTCGTCTCAAGTCCTGGTGCGGGCAGTCCAGCCGACGTGCGCGGCAGGACGGGAGTTCAGTGCCCCATGGGCGCGCCGCCGCCGACGGCGAGGATCTGACCCGTGAGGTAGGCGGCCTCCGATGAGGTGAGGAACAGCGCTGCCCGCGCGATCTCGTCGGGGCGGGCCGGCTGGCCCAGCGGCACCTGCGCGGCCAGGCCCTCGATCTCCTCGGCACCGAGCGCGTTGAGTATCGCCGCGATGGTCGGACTGCGGGAGAGGGGGTTCACCGTGATGCCGAGGGGCGCGAGCTCATGTGCCAGGAACCGGGCGAAGCCGATCAGACGCGTCTTGGAGGCCGTGTAACCGGAGGGCCCCACCTGCCCGTAGAGAGTGGACGTGGAGGAGATGAACAGGATCCGGCCCTCACGAAGCCGGATCATCCTGCGCGCCGCCAGCTTGGCCACCCGGTAGGCGTTGGTGAGGTTGGTGTCCAGCACCGACGTGAAGTCGTCCTCGGACATTGTGAGCAGCAGTTTGTCGCGGGTGCTTCCGGCGTTCGGCACCAGAACTTCGACCGGGCCGTGCTGCTCCGCGATCGTGGCGAACGTCGTACCAATGTCGGCAGGTTGCGTGATGTCGCTGGGCACCGACAGGAAGCCGTCCGGTGCCGACATGGTGTGGTAGGTGGGCGCGATGCGATCGCCGGTGGCCTGGTAGACCTTTGCGTTGGCGAGGGCGATGCCCCGGCTGGCGCTGGCGATCAGGACTGAACGACGCATTGACTTGTTCCCCCGAGGACTTCTGTTCAGCTGGCTTGCTGCAGAATCGGCATGATCTGACGCTGGGTCCGGGTGTGCTCCAGGCGTCGGGACAGGGCTGCGGCGGTGTCCATCGTGGCGTCGGCCAGGCGCTCGGCGCGCCGCTGCCAGTAGGCGTCGGGGGCAAGGAGGCTGACGGAGCCGACGAGAACGGAGCCGCGCCACAATGGCACGGAGAGCATCTCCCACCCAGCGACAGGGGACGGAGTGCGTGCGTACCCCTGTATCTTGATGCGCCGCAGGACGGCGTTGCCTGCGCTCAGGTCGTCGAGGCTGGCGAGCATGACCAGGCCAGCGGCGTCGTGATGCAGAGGCGCGCGGCGCAGGACAGGCCCCGCGTTGGAGGTCGCCAGCGCGGCCGCGAAGTCGTGACGCTTGCCGTCTGCGATGTCGACACAGATCCTGCTGGGCATGCCCAGCAGGAGGTGGCTGTGCAGGGCGACGACCTGGTTCGTGCGGCGCTGCAGGTGGGCGAGCTCCTCGGAGATCGCCGGGGAACTGGCAGGCAGCTCGGTCAGCGCGTCCTGGCGATGACCTGTGACGCTGGGGTGGGCGATGGAGTAGGTGCCGTAGGTCGGTTGGACGAAGGTGTGCGTACGCACGCCGGACTGGAGGATGCGGTGGGCGGTGGAACGGGTGAGCCCGCTGTGGGCCATCACTTCGGCGAGCGTGTGCGCACCCGGGCCAAGCTCGATCAATGCCTGCAGCACTCGATAGGCGCGCTCCGCAGAGCTGTTCCGTTCGTGATCGTGGGCTTGAAGCTCGTGCGGCGGCTTCGGCATCATCAGGCCCCCCAGGTCTGTGAGCGTGTGCGGCTGGTGAGACGAATGACCAATTCAGAAGCCAAGTCGCCCCGTGGCCTTAAAGATGTAGTCGAACTGGCCGTCGTTGGCCAGGAAGGACCCCTTCCTGAAGTTGCACTCTAGTAAGGCCTACCTGACCGCCGACTCGGCCTGGCCGAGCGCAATGCTTGAGAGATGAAAGCGCGCCGGGAGGCCGCTGCCGGGAGACCAGGAACCTCGTCGGCGGCGATCGTCGGCGCCTGGACGAGGGGATACAAGTGACGATCGCACGTCAGGGGAACGGCGATGCACCGGACCAGAAAGAGCAGTTCCAGGCACTGCTGGTCAGATGCCGGGCCGACGTCGAGGCAGGCCCGCCGGAGGCCGCAGTCACGACGCGCGGACGGCGCCATGCCGGCCTTTCCCAGGAGCGCGCAGCCTCAATGCTCGGGGTGTCCGTCCGGTCCTACGGCGACTTCGAGCGAGGCCTGACCCGAGCGGAACCCGACTTTCTGGAGCGTGTGGCCTCTGTGCTGCACATGAGCGCCCACGAGCGGCACGCAATGTTTCTCCTGGCCACAGGCCAGGAACCTCCGCAGCCGTTCAGCAACCAGCTCGCCTCGGTGCCGGCCTACCAGCTGGCACTCGACTCCAGCGTCCTACCTGGCTACCTGTCCAACCGTTGCTGGGACATTGAACTGACCAACCAGGCGTTCCGGGACGTCTGGGCCGGAAGGGAGCGGCCGACTAACGTTCTGCGCTACATCCTGCTCACCGAGACCGCACGCGACACCGTCCTGCTGGACTGGCCGGAAGGGTGGGCGCTGCCCTTCCTCCGCCAACAGCGCGCAGCGCTGGCCGCTTCGCCCTGGGAGCGGGGCCTGGTCGAGCTGCAGCGCGAGGTCGAGGACGCAGCCTACAGAGACCCGGTACTACGCGAGCTGATGGAGTGTTCGCTGGACGACGAGTACATTCACCCGAACGGCGAAACACGCCTGATCAACCACCACAAGTGGGGTCCGACCCAGATCACACTCCTGATGACCCGCCCCCTCGACGCGGCCTCGGGGCACCGGTTCGTCTGGATGGTCCCACCGAAGCCTGTCGACCAGATGCCCTGACCTGCCCGGCCCGGACGAAGACTTCCCGCAGGCCGGAGCGCGCCTGCAACCACCAGCCCCTACTGCGCGTCGTCACATCAGCGACAACGACTGTGTGCGGCAAAGCGCTTGGACGCGCCAACGGCGGCGCGAGCGACGACGGAACTACGACAAACGAGGAGAGAGCGAATCGTGCCCCGATTCCCCGCAGTACTGATCGTCGGCCCGACCAGGGACCACGAAGCGGACCTGCGGAGCGTCGCCGAGATCCGTCCGATCACCTTCCACGACCCGGCCTCGCACTGGGGCGGCCCCGACACGAGCGCACTGACGGCGGGAGCCGACGGCATCGAAGGCGAACAGCCGGCGGGGCTGCTCGCGCTCACAGCAGAGGCCCTGCCGCAGGCCGCCAACCTGGCTCAAGCGCTCGGTGTCCGAGGCCCGTCCACGGCATCGGCCGCCGCGTCCGCCGACCGTTCCATCGCTAGAATCCTGCTCGCGGAAGCGGGACTGCCCACCCCGCTAGGCACCCGCGTCGACTCCCACCAGGATGCGGCCGCCGCGGCACTGTGGACCGGGTATCCCGTCGTCCTGCGCCCGCTCGCGAACCTCGGCCACTACGGCGCGATCCGGGCCGACAAGGCCGAAGACCTCCACACCGCATGGACGTTCGCGCACACCGCGGCCCTCGCGGCACAAACCACCCCCGGGGCCGTCCTGCTCGAACAAGCCCCGGACGGCGACCGAATCACTCTTCAGACCGTCACGAGCGGGGGCCGGACCTGGGTGGTCGCCTCGGTCCGGACTGCGTTCGCGAACTACCCCCTGTTCCAGCCTTCCTCCCACCTCGTCACTGCGGAGGACGTCGACCCGGACCTTGCGCACCTCGCGGTCCGCGCGATCCAGGCACTCGGCGTCGAGCACGGCGTTGGGCACGTGGACATCGTGATGACCGTGCTCGGCCCGGTCATCACCGACGCAGCGGCCCACCTGCAGGGCGACAGCGTCCCCGAACTCGTGCGACTGGCGACCGGCGTGGACCTGCTCCTGGCCGCGATCCAGACCGCCACCGGTCAGGACCCCGCCGTCACACCCACCTGCAGTGCGAGTGCGGCCGTCACCCTGATCCGAGCGGGGTCCACCGGCACCGTGACTGGCCAGGCATTCGACCCCGAGCAGCTGGACGCGTCCTGGCTGGCCAGGCTGGACTGGGAGGCCCACCTGGGCACTTCAGTCGAGGCGCTCCCAGCCTCGATGCTGGCCCGCTGTGTCGTCACCGGGTCCGATCCGGACACCTGCCTGGCCAACCTCGCGCAGGCCCGTCGGGCCGTACGAGTGACCATCCAGCCGGACCACCCATAGACTCACTCCACCGAAGCCGACATCGTGAACAAGATCCTCGTCCATTTGGGCCCATATCAGTGGGGCATCCGCACCATACAGCCCAGCCTCACTTTCTTCGACCACCTCGAGCTTCATGTCGGCGACCGCGCCCTGCCATCCCTCGTCGGAAATCCGCCGCAGCACCGGTGGGTACCAGTCACGGGCATCCGGAGCACGCATCAGCGTCGCCGGTTCTGTGCCTGGCGCAACAGCTTTATGGCCACGCGTTGCGCCTCGGCCAGAGTCCTTCTGCGGGCTGCAGCAACAGGAGCCGGGGTTTGCTGAGGCGCGGGTGTCGTGTGAGGTCTCGGGACATCGTTGACGGTCTCAGGTGATGGGCGACAGTGCGTCAGAGCTTCGGTGCGTGGGTTTTGGCTCTGAAGCGGGTGACGGGGTGCTGGTTCTTGCGGGGGTGGACTACGAGGTCGGCGTCGTTGAGGGTGATGCGGAAGTAGGTGTCCTCGACGTGGACGGTGACGAGCTCGCCGGCGTAGGTGCGGCTGGCGCGCAGGCGCTGGCGGGCGACCATGATGACGCCGTCGGCGGGGACCTTGCGCTCGACGCGTATCGCGCCGACGGCGGGCGCGGGTAGTTCGCCGGAGGCGACCTTGGCTCCGCGTAGTCCGGCGCGTTGTGCGGCGTCGATCGGGGAGGGCAGGGTCTTGGCCAGCACGCCGTCGTGGATCACGTGCATGAGCTGCCCGTCGAGTCGCAGGGTGACGCGGCGGTTGGCCAGCTCGTAGCCGATCTTCACGCGTTCCTTGCCGAGCAGGGCTATGCCGAACTGGTTGACGTTCCGGTCGGCCTCGATGACCGTGCCGGGGTCCACCTGGCCCGGCCGGACGGCGGCGGTAGCTGGTGGCGGCCCGGCCCCGCCGCGTGAGCCGCTGCCCACGGATCCTGCCGAGCGGAACCGACTACGGCCGCCCCCTGAGCGCATCCCGCTCCACGGGAACTTCGCCCCATCCGAGTGCGTGCCGACGCGTCATGGACTTCCCTGGGGAACCGAATCACCGGCCGTCCGCAGGGAGGCAATGCATGGGGCAGCCATTAACTGCGGCACTCGTTGCCGCGCTCTTCCTGACGGGCGCGCTCATGGTCGCTGCCGCTTTCGGCGAACCCCGACCTTCCGCCAAGCGGCCGCGTAGATCGCCCGGCCGGCACGTGCCTGCAGTCCCGAACACCGTCGCCCAGGTGGTGTGACATGGAGGGACGCGCTGTTGCGCTGACAACCGACCCCGGAACGGAACCGGCTTCGCCCGATGACACAACACCCGTCGAGCTGGCCCCGGAGCACCTACGCCTCCTGCAACAGCTGGCCGCCAGCCGCGCCGCGCGCCAGACCGGCCAACCCCCCGGCGCGGAGCGGCCCCCCAACGCGCCCGTCCAAGCAAACGCCGACGACCTCGTTCAAGAAAGCGAGCGCCTGCGGACCTACGTCGCCGTACTGGAGGCGGCCGTGACCGTACTTCTCGAATCAGCGCCGGTCACCGATGAAACGGACCCGCCTGCGCCCAGTTGAGCCGGGACCCCGCCGCCGGGGACCTGCCGAAGCAGAGCGACCATCCCGGCCTGCGGGAAGCACGGACCAACCCTGGCCCATGCCTTGCACGGGCCGGGATCTGAGTATCCACGACATGCCCCACAGGACCCGAATCCTGCACGGTAAGCCGAATGCACCACGCCACATTCAACAGTCGCCACAAGGTTGCCCCGGGCCGACCAGGAACCACACCGATCTGAAAGCCTCACAACTCCATCCGTCAGCGGGGCAACGCCCCGACGCCCCGCTGACAGTCCCACCAGCTGACCACCAAGGAGTAGCGATGGCGATCAACCACTACGGCACCGAGGCCCGGGCCTACTGGCGAAGGTGGCTGCCCACCCGCTACGCCGCGCTGCCCGATCCCATCGCCTTCTTCACCGCGCTCGGAGAGCAGGTCGAAGCCCAGGTCGGAGATCTCTGGGACCAGTACGTTATCGCCGACACCGCCCCCGCCGACGAGACACACGAGGAGCGGGTCGCTCGCCTGGCGCACCTCAAGGCCCGCGCCGAGCACGAGGTCCTCGACGAGATCGTACGCCTGGAACCCGAGCAAGAAGCCGGCCTCGAAGACGAAGACGACGGCCTGGAGAGCGACGAAGAGTTCCAGGCCCGCCTAACGCACCTTCAGCATCACACGGAGTGGGTGAGTACCACCGCCGACGCCCTCCTCGACGGCAACGTCCGCCTGAGTGACCTCGACGACCAGCAGCTGCGCCACGTCCTCGACTACATGACCCCGTCCTTCCTGCGCCTGTTCGGCACATCGGCGGAGGACCAGCGCGCCCGTGGACGCGACCTGTAGCCACCCGGCCCGCCAGACCGCCGGCCCCGACTGCCCACTCGACGCGAAGCGCGGAGGATCGCATGTACCAGACACCCGGCCAACTCGGAGACCTGGAGAACGAGGCCGCGAGCGGTGCGATCCACCTGCGCGCCCAGACGAGCCGGGCCGACAGCCTCTGGCAGTACCGGCTCTACCTCGTCGACCCGGACTCGCCCAGCGCCGGCCTGGACGAGGCAGGGCGGCACGTCCTGGTCAGGGTCAACGAGGACGACACCATCCACGAGATCGCCTCGCCCCGGCAGCTGGCACACACCGAGTGGGCCGAGGACCTGTTCGACAGACTCACAGAAGCCCAGCAGTTCGGGGGACTATCGTCCGTCGCCATGGTCGACGACAGCGGCACAGAACCCCTGCTGCTGGCCGCGGAGCGCCGGCTGACTGCCGCCGTGCTGTCGTCCCCGCCTCCTGCGCCGGTCTCCGACATTGAACCGCACGACCCGGTGCTCTCTCCCACCGCGAACAGGCCGGCAGACGACATTGCCGTCGCCCTCGACGACCTGCGCGCCGGTGACCTGATTGAGCACCTGGCCGACCTACCCGAATACCTGCCCAGCCGCGACGACACGATCCCCGCGATCGTCGTCTCCGTCACCGGCCACGACCTCACAGTGCAGGACATCGAGGGCGACGACGAACCGTACGACATAGACCTGAACCAGGTGGTGTCAGCGTCGCGCCCCGCCCCGACGATACCGGTCGACGCACCACGCTTCCGACCTCAAAGCCAGGACGACCTCGCCCCGTCCGGGCCACTCGCCCGCATCCGCGCGAACATCGCCGCGATTCGCGTACTGCACCAGTTGCGCGAGGACGACCGGCCGGCCACCGAGGCTGAACAGGCGGTGCTGGCACGATGGAGCTCCTGGGGCGCGGTCCCGGCCGTCTTCGACCCCCGTCAGAAGGACTTCGCCGGCCTGCGGGCCGAGCTACGCAGCCTCCTTACCGAGGAGGAGTGGAATGCGGCCGAGGCCACTACCCGCAACGCCCACTTCACCGACGCCGCCCTGGTCCAGCCGATTTGGGACGTGCTCAAGGCCCTAGGCCGCGTATTCGGTCGTGATCAATGGGTTCGGGTGAGGTCCTTGATCCAGATCATTGCGCCGCGGAGGTGAAGGCCGGCGAGGTAGCTTTC
>NZ_JBIVVI010000147.1:0-11110 GCF_044757675.1 Kitasatospora sp. NPDC091257 | reverse complement strand
GGGCCCGGAAGCCGCGTCACGGGCGGGGCGGGGCGGGGCGGGGCGGGGGCGGGGCGGCGGTCAGGACAGGATCAGCAGTCCGGCCAGCAGCGAGGCGGCGTTGGCGGTGCCGGCGGCGAGCCAGGGCAGCGGGTCGCGCGGGCGGAGCCCGGCGAGCGGGCCCAGCAGCAGCGCCTCGACGGCGCAGACCGCGGCCTCGCCGAGCGTGAAGCCCGTCCAGTACGCTGCCGCCGGCCCGTCGGTCCAGTGCCGGAGGGTCCACCAGAGCAGCGGGTGCGTCACCAGGTTGACCAGGACGGCGGCCGCGGCCGCCCGCCCGGGTCGGATCCGCCCCACGCGGACGAGGGCGGCGGTGTAGACGGGCGTCTCGGTCAGCAGGGTGAGGGCGAGGGCCACCGGATAGCGCACGGCGGGGATCGTGCCACGGAGAGGGGGAGCATGGCGACCACGAGCGCGGGCGCGACCACCGGCACCCCCGGCGTCCCCGGCGTCCCCGGCGCCACCAGCGCCACCAGCGCCCCCGGCGCCGCAGGAACCGCAGACGCCGAGGGAACCGCCTGGCCCGCGCCCGGCCCGGCCGCCCGGCCCGGCGTCGCGCCGTTCGCGGGCTTCGCCCTGTCGGCCGTCCTCGCCCTGGCACTGGCGCTGCGGGCGCCGACCGGCCTGGCGGTGCTGGGCCTGGCCGTCTTCGGCCTGCTGCACAACGTGCTGGAGCTGCGTTACGTGGCCGGCCGCTTCGCCGCCGTGCTGACCGGCCCGCTGCTGCGGCTGCTGCTGGCGCTGGTGACCGGCATCGTGCTGTGCCGCCTGCTGCCGCCCTCGCGGGCCGCCCAGTCGGCGGAGGTCCTGCTCGCGTACGGCCTGCTGGCGGCGGCCTGCCGGTACGGGCTGCGCGGCCGTCCCCGGCTGCTGCTCGCGGGCGTGGTGCTGCTGGGGGTGGCCGGCGCGGCCTCGCTGGCGTTTCCCGCGTACCACTTCGTGGTGCTGGCCCATCTGCACAACGTGGTGCCGCTGCTGTTCCTGGCCGAGTGGTCGCGCCGGCTGGCGCGGGGCCGTGCGGCGTTCCTGGCGTTGCAGTCGGCCTGGGTGCTGCTGGTGCCGGCCCTGTTGTTGAGCGGTCTGCTGGACGGGCTGCTGTCCGAGCGCCCCGGTGGCTGGACGGACCGGCTGGCGGCGGTGTACACCCCGCCGGCCCTGCTGACGCCGCAGGCGGGGCTGCGCTTCCTGGCGGTGTTCGCCTTCCTCCAGTCGATGCACTACGTGGTCTGGGTGTGGTTCCTGCCGCGGTACGCGCCGGAGGCGGCGGAGCGCTTCGACGCCCGGGTGCCGGGGCTGCGCGGGGTGCGGGCCTGGGGGCTGGGCGCGGTCCTGGGGCTGCTGCTGGCCCTGTTGTTCGCGGTGGATTACGCCCGGGGCCGGTCGGTGTACGCCGCGTTGGCGAGTTACCACGCCTATCTGGAGTTCCCGGTGCTGCTGATGCTGGTTCTGGGCCCGGGAGCGAACCGGGCGCGAACGGAGGAGGAAGAGTGACGACGATCCGGCTGGCCGACATCGCCCCCTCGCCGACCGGCGGTTCCGGTGGTGAGCTTGTGGTGGTGCTGCTGGTGGCGGCGGCTGTCGTGGCGGGTGCGGTGTGGCTGATCAGGCTGGAGCGCAAGCGGCGCGGCCCGGACGACCGGTGAGCCACGGCATGCACTATGGTTTATCTCGACATCGAGATAACTGCCCTTTACGATATATCTCGACATCAAGATACTTGCCGAGAGGCGCTCGCCGGCGATGCGGGCAAGGTCAGCCTAAGTAAGGGTGACCTTACCACCGCGTGACGGCCGGATATCGCACGAAGCACCCAGAAGGAGTCAGTCGTGTCCGCGAACAGCTTCGACGCCCGCAGCTCGCTGCAGGTGGGCGACGAGTCGTACGAGATCTTCAAGCTCTCCGCCGTCGAGGGTTCCGAGCGGCTGCCGTACAGCCTCAAGGTGCTGCTGGAGAACCTGCTCCGCACGGAGGACGGCGCGAACATCACCGCCGACCACATCCGCGCCCTCGGGGCCTGGGACGAGAACGCCCAGCCGAGCCAGGAGATCCAGTTCACGCCGGCCCGCGTGATCATGCAGGACTTCACCGGCGTGCCGTGCGTGGTCGACCTCGCCACCATGCGTGAGGCCGTCAAGGAGCTGGGCGGCGACCCGGCCAAGATCAACCCGCTGGCCCCGGCCGAGCTGGTCATCGACCACTCGGTCATCGCCGACAAGTTCGGCACCAAGGACGCGTTCACCCAGAACGTCGAGATCGAGTACGGCCGCAACAAGGAGCGCTACCAGTTCCTGCGCTGGGGCCAGACCGCCTTCGACGAGTTCAAGGTCGTCCCGCCGGGCACCGGCATCGTCCACCAGGTGAACATCGAGCACCTGGCCCGCACCGTCATGGTCCGCGGCGGCCAGGCCTACCCGGACACCTGCGTCGGCACCGACTCGCACACCACCATGGTCAACGGCCTGGGCGTGCTGGGCTGGGGCGTCGGCGGCATCGAGGCCGAGGCCGCCATGCTCGGCCAGCCGGTCTCCATGCTGATCCCGCGCGTCGTCGGCTTCAAGCTGACCGGCGAGCTGCCGGCCGGCACCACCGCCACCGACCTGGTGCTCACCATCACCGAGATGCTGCGCAAGCACGGTGTGGTCGGCAAGTTCGTCGAGTTCTACGGCGACGGCATCGGCTCCATCCCGCTGGCCAACCGCGCCACCATCGGCAACATGTCGCCGGAGTTCGGCTCGACCTGCGCGATCTTCCCGATCGACGCCGAGACCATCAACTACCTGAAGCTCACCGGCCGCGACGAGCAGCAGCTCGCCCTGGTCGAGGCGTACGCCAAGGAGCAGGGTCTCTGGCACAACCCGTCGCACGAGCCGGTCTACTCCGAGTACCTGGAGCTGGACGTCTCCACCGTCGTCCCGTCGATCTCCGGCCCGAAGCGCCCGCAGGACCGCGTGATCCTGGCCGAGGCCGCCGAGCGGTTCGCCGAGGCGCTGCCGACCTACTCCGCCGAGGCCTCGAAGCCGACCGCCGTCACCGCCCCCGACGGCTCGTCCTACGAGATCGACAACGGCGCGGTCGTGATCGCCTCGATCACCTCCTGCACCAACACCTCCAACCCCTCCGTCATGCTGGGCGCCGCCCTGCTGGCGAAGAAGGCCGTGGAGAAGGGCCTGCGCGTCAAGCCCTGGGTCAAGACCACCCTGGCGCCCGGCTCCAAGGTCGTCATGGACTACTACGAGAAGGCCGGCCTGCTCCCGTACATGGAGAAGCTGGGCTTCAACCTGGTCGGCTACGGCTGCGTCACCTGCATCGGCAACTCGGGCCCGCTGCCCGAGGAGGTCTCGGCCGCCGTCAACGAGGCCGACCTCGCGGTCGTCTCGGTGCTCTCCGGCAACCGCAACTTCGAGGGCCGGATCAACCCGGACGTCAAGATGAACTACCTGGCCTCCCCGCCGCTGGTGGTCGCCTACGCCCTCGCCGGCAACATGAACATCGACATCACCAAGGACGCCCTGGGCCAGGACGCCGACGGCAACGACGTGTTCCTCGCCGACATCTGGCCGTCCGAGCGGGAGGTCGCCGACACCGTCGCCGGCTCCATCGACGAGGCCATGTTCGACAAGGGCTACCAGGACGTCTTCGCCGGTGACCACCGCTGGCAGTCGCTCCCGGTCCCGACCGGCAACACCTTCGAGTGGGACGCCGAGTCCACCTACGTCCGTAAGCCCCCGTACTTCGAGGGCATGGCCAAGACCCCGAGCCCGGTGACCGACATCGCCGGCGCCCGCGTCCTGGCCAAGCTGGGCGACTCGGTCACCACCGACCACATCTCCCCGGCCGGCAACATCAAGCCGGGCACCCCGGCGGCGCAGTACCTGACCGCCAACGGTGTCGAGAAGCGCGACTTCAACTCCTACGGTTCCCGTCGTGGCAACCACGAGGTGATGATCCGCGGCACCTTCGCCAACATCCGCCTGCGCAACCAGATCGCGCCGGGCACCGAGGGCGGCTACACCCGCGACTTCACCCAGGCCGACGCGCCGGTGTCGTTCATCTACGACGCCTCGCAGAACTACCAGGCCGCCGGCATCCCGCTGGTCGTCCTGGCCGGCAAGGAGTACGGCTCCGGTTCGTCCCGCGACTGGGCCGCCAAGGGCACCGCGCTGCTGGGCGTCAAGGCCGTCATCGCCGAGTCGTACGAGCGCATCCACCGCTCGAACCTGATCGGCATGGGCGTCCTGCCGCTGCAGTTCCCGGAGGGCGAGAACGCCGAGTCCCTCGGCCTGACCGGCGAGGAGACCTTCTCCTTCACCGGCGTGACCGAGCTCAACGAGGGCCGCACCCCGAAGACCGTCAAGGTCAAGGCCGGTGACGTCGAGTTCGACGCGGTCGTGCGCATCGACACCCCCGGTGAGGCGGACTACTACCGCAACGGCGGCATCCTGCAGTACGTGCTGCGCTCGCTCATCGGCTGATCGGGCTCATCGGCTGACCGGGCACGGCGGCCGAGTCCCGCACGGGCCCGAGGAGGGGCCGGACCGCACATCGCGGTCCGGCCCCTCTTTTGCATGCTGCACCGACCGGGCCCGCCCCCTTGTGCGGTGAACGGCAGATGGACTAAACCTCTCTCTCATCTGGTCCAGACCATTTGACGTCGCTTCAGAGAACAGGTCCGGTATGCCCACTCGCGCCTCAGCCCTGCTCGCCGCCGCCACCGTCGCCGCGCTGCTCGCCGCCCCCGCCACCGCCAACGCCGCCGACGGACGGCACGGCCCGAAGCTGAAGGGCCAGCGGGTCGGCTACTTCACCCAGTGGGGCGCCGACAGCTCCGCCAAGCGGGTCCAGGAGTCCGGCCAGGCGGCCAGGCTCACCGTCATCAACTACGCCTTCGGCAACGTCTCCGCCGAGGGCACCTGCTTCGAGAGCAACGAGGCCGGCCAGGGTGACGCCCACAACGACTACCAGCGCTCCTTCTCCGCGGCCGAGTCGGTGGACGGCGTGGCCGACGCCCCGGGCCAGAAGCTGAAGGGCCACTTCAACCAGCTGCGCAAGCTCAAGGCGAAGAACCCCCAGCTGCGCACGGTCGTCTCGCTGGGCGGCTGGAGCTGGTCCAAGTACTTCTCCGACGCGGCCGCCACCCCCGAGGCCCGCAAGAAGTTCGTCTCCTCCTGCATCGACCTCTACCTCAAGGGCGACGTGCCGGTCCTGGCCGGCTCCCCGGAGGGCGGCAAGGGCGCGGCCGCGGGCGTCTTCGACGGCATCGACGTCGACTGGGAGTACCCGGGCGGCGGCGGGGACGCGGGCAACGTGGTCCGGCCCGAGGACGGCCGCAACTTCACCCTGCTGATGCAGGAGTTCCGCGACCAGCTGGACGCCCTGAGCGGCAGGAAGGGCAAGCACTACCTGCTGACCGCCGCCGTGGCCGCCAACGAGACCGTCGCCGACCGGCTCGAACTGCCCCGGCTCAGCGAGTCGATGGACTGGCTGAACGTGATGACCTACGACCTGCACGGTCCGTGGGAGGGCAAGGGCCCGGCCAACCACCAGGCCAACCTGTACTCCGACCCGACCGACCCGGACCCGCGCCGGCGCAGCGCCGACACCGCCGTGACGCACTACCAGGAGCGTGGGATGCCCTCCGAGCAGCTCGTCCTCGGCGCCCCGCTGTACGGCCACGGCTGGACCGGCGTCGCCCCCGGCAAGCGCGGCGGCCTCTTCCAGAGCGCCACCGCGGCCGCGCCCGACCACTCGTACCAGGAGATCAACGCGCTGCCTGGCAAGGTCTACCTGGACCGTGACCACGGCGCGTCCTGGAAGTACGACGGCACCACCTTCTACAGCTACGACACCGCCGAGGTGCTCACCCAGAAGGCGCGGTACACGCGCTGGAACGACCTGGCCGGGGTGATGGTCTGGTCGCTGGACGGCGACGACGCCCAGGGCAGCGCGATCGCCGCGCTGGACCGCGGTCTGCGCCGCGACTGACCGCCCCGCATCCAGGGCCCGCCGCGGACGCACCCGCGGCGGGCCCCCGCTACGCCGTCGGCTGCGCGCGCGGACGTGTACCGTCCCGGCGAGCCGGCCGTGGCGGTGAAGGCCCTTTCGGCGTACGGCCGGTCAGGCCCGGGGGCGGTCCGTCAGGCCCGGTCGCAGGCCTGTGCCCGCAGCGCGCGGGCCAGGTCGTCGCGGCGCTCCAGTACCAGACGGCGCAGCGCCGGCGCGGCCTGCGGGTGCCCGGCCAGCCAGGCGTCGGCCTCGGCCAGGGTCTGCTCGTCGGTCTGGGCGATCGGGAAGAAGCCGCCGACGATCCGCATCGCGATCTCGATGGTCCGGTCGGCCCAGATCCGCTCCAGCAGCTTGAAGTACGGCGCCGCGTAGAGGGCGCTCAGGTCGCGCTGGGAGGGGATCGAGAAGCCCGCGGTGTTGGCCTCGACCAGGGCGCTCGGCAGCTCGTCCGAGTCGATCACGGCCGACCAGGCGGCGGCCTTGGCCTCCGCGGTGGGCCGGGCGGCCAGGCACTGGGTGTGGTGCCGCTTGCCGCTCGCGGTGTTGTCGGCGGCCAGTTCGGCGGCCAGCTCCTCGTCGGCGGCCTGGCCGGAGGCGGCCAGCGCCAGCCACAGCGACCAGCGCAGGTCCTGGTCGACCTCCAGTCCGTCGATCCGGGCGCTGCCGGACAGCAGGCCGCGGACCAGGCCGAGGTGCTCGGCGCCGCCCGCGGTCTGGGCGAGGAAGCGGGCCCAGGCCAGCTGGTGGTCGCTGCCGGGGACGGCTTCGCGCAGCTCGCGCAGGGCGCCGTCGGCGAGCAGCCGGCCGCCCTCGCCGCGCCAGGCCGGGTCCGCGTACAGGTCGACGGCGGTCTTGGCCTGGGCGTGCAGCGACTGGAGCACGCCGATGTTGCCCTCCTGGCCGGCGAACCGCAGCACCAGGGCGACGTAGTCGCGGGCGGGCATCAGGCCGTCCCGGGTGAGGTTCCAGACCGCGGACCAGGTCAGCGCCCGGGCCAGCTCGTCGCGGATGTCGCCGAGGCCGGCGCGCAGGTTCTCCAGCGACTCCTCGTCGAAGCGGATCTTGCAGTAGGTCAGGTCGTCGTCGTTGAGCAGCACCAGCGCCGGGCGGGGCAGGCCGGCGGCCTCGGCGACGACGGTCCGGGCGCCGGTGACGTCCAGTTCGATCCGCCCGGTACGGACCAGGGCGCCGTCGGCGTCCCGGTCGTACAGGCCGACCGCGATCCGGTGGGGGCGCAGCACCTCGCCGTCCTGGAGCACCGCCAGCTCGGTGATCCGGCCCTCGGCGTCGGTGGTGACCTGCGGGGTGAGCGAGTTGACCCCGGAGGTCTGGAGCCAGGCGGCGGCCCAGGCCTTGAGGTCGCGGCCGCTGGTCTCCTCCAGCACCTCCAGCAGGTCGCCCAGCTCGGTGTTGCCGAAGGCGTGGCGCTTGAAGTAGCGGCGGGCGCCCTCGAAGAAGGCCTCGGACCCGACGTACGCCACCAGCTGCTTGAGGACGGAGGCGCCCTTGGCGTAGGTGATGCCGTCGAAGTTGAGCTTGGCGTCCTCCAGGTCCCGGATGTCCGCGGTGATCGGGTGGGTGGTGGGGAACTGGTCCTGCCGGTAGGCCCAGGCCTTGCGCTGGTTGGCGAAGGTGACCCAGGCGGAGGAGTAGCGGGTGCGGGCGCCGATCAGGCCGTAGGAGCCCATGAAGTCGGCGAAGGACTCCTTCAGCCACAGGTCGTCCCACCAGCGCATGGTGACCAGGTCGCCGAACCACATGTGCGCCATCTCGTGCAGGATGACGTTGGCCCGGCCCTCGTACGCGGCGTCGGTGACCTTCGAGCGGAAGACGAACTCCTCGCGGAAGGTGACGCAGCCGGGGTTCTCCATCGCGCCGATGTTGTACTCGGGAACGAAGGCCTGGTCGTACTTGCCGAACGGGTACGGGTAGTCGAACTCCTCGTGGAAGAAGTCGAGTCCGAGCTTGGTGACGCCGAGGATCTCGTCCGCGTCGAAGTACGGGGCCAGCGACTGGCGGCACATCGCGGAGAGCGGGATCTCCAGCGCGGTGCCGTCGGCCAGCTCGCGGCGGTAGTGGTCGCGGGCGACGTGGTACGGGCCGGCGACGACGGCGGTGAGGTAGGTGGAGATCGGCTTGGTCGGCGCGAACTCCCAGGTGCGGCCGCCGTCCTGCTCGGCGGCGTCCTGCCCGGTGCCGTCCTGCTCGGTGACCTTCTCGTGGGGGGCGTTGGACCACACGTTCCAGCCGGCCGGGGCGGTCACGGTGAAGGTGAACGGGGCCTTCAGGTCGGGCTGCTCGAAGTTCGCGAACACCCGGCGGGCGTCGGCCGGCTCGTAGTGGGTGTAGAGGTAGGTCTCGCCGTCCACCGGGTCGACGAAGCGGTGCAGGCCCTCGCCGGTGCGGCTGTAGGCGCAGTTTGCTTCGACGGTCAGCACGTTCTCGGCGGCCAGGCCGTCGACGTGCACCCGGGCGCCGTCGTAGGCGGTGGCCGGGTCGAGGGCTCGGCCGTTCAGGGTGACCGAGCGGACGGCGGGGGCGAGCAGGTCGAGGAAGGTGCCGGCACCGGGCTGGGAGCAGCGGAAGGTGACGGTGGTGGTGGAGCGGAAGGTGCCGGCCGCCCGGTCAGGGGCCGAGGTCACGTCCAGCCGGACCCGGTAGCCGTCCACGGTCAGGATGCTGGCCCGCTGCTGCGCCTCGTCGCGGCTGAGGTTCTTGCCCGGCACGGCGGTACTCCTTTGTCCGGCTCGCACGGTGGTGCGCCTGTGGGTGGTGCGGTCTCGCGCGGGGTGTGCCCCGCGCGCGGGGTCATCCTTTCACGCCGCTCGCCGTCAGTACCATTGCACAGGCCGCCGCGTTCGCGCCGGAATCAGCGGCCCCGGGCGGGTGTTGGCGTTCCGGGGGTGGAACTCCTCCCTGCCCAGGATCGCCTCACGAAGGACACCACCAGTGACGACTGCCACTGAGCGCAAGACCGCCGACTTCTGGTTCGACCCGGCCTGCCCGTGGGCGTGGATGACGTCCCGCTGGATGGTCGAGGTCGAGCGGCTGCGTCCGGTCGACGTGCGCTGGCACGTGATGAGCCTGTCGGTGCTCAACGAGCACCGGGACCTCCCGGAGAGCTACCGGGAGCTGCTGGACAACGCCTGGAGCGCGGTGCGGGTCTGCATCGCCGCCGCGGAGCAGCACGGGCCGCAGGTGCTCGGCCGGCTCTACACCGAGCTGGGCGTGCGCTTCCACAACCAGGGCCTGCCGCAGAACCGGGAGACCATCGAGGCCGCCCTGGTGGCCGCGGGCCTGCCGGCGGAGCTGGCCGACGCGGGCGGCACGGACGCCTACGACGACGCCCTGCGCGCCTCGCACAAGGAGGGCATCACCCTGGTCGGCGAGGACGTCGGCACCCCGGTGATCGCGGTCGAGGGCGCGGACGGCGAGCGGGTGGCCTTCTTCGGCCCGGTGGTCACCCCCGCCCCGAAGGGCGAGGCCGCGGCCCGGCTGTGGGACGGCACCCTGCTGGTGGCCTCCACCCCGGGCTTCTACGAGATCAAGCGCACCCGCACGGCCGGCCCGTCCTTCGAGTGAGCCGTACGTAGTTCCCCGCAGACGCGGCAGGGCCCGGTACCGATCGGTACCGGGCCCTCGCCGTGCGTGGACGGGAAGGTCAGCGCAGGGCGGCGTCCCGGCGCTGCTTGAGCAGCCCGGCGACGGTGAGCAGTGCGACCAGCACGCCGGCCGCGTACAGCTGGTCGCGGTTGCCCTCGGTGGTGGTCATCAGGGCGAGGATGGCGGCCACGGCGGCCATCGCGACCCAGGTGAGGTACGGGTAGCCCCACATCTTCACGGTGAGCAGCTCGGGCGCCTCGCGCTCCAGCCGGCGGCGCATCCGCAGCTGGACGACGCAGATGAACAGCCAGACCACCAGGATCGCCACACCGGTGGTGTTCATCAGCCAGGTGAACACGGTGTCCGGCCAGAACTTGGCCGCCAGCACGGCGCCGAAGCCGAACAGGCAGGAGATCAGCACGGCTCTGCGCGGCACCCCGCCGCTGACCTTGGCCAGCGCCTTGGGGCCCTGGCCGCGGCCGACCAGCGAGTACGCCATCCGGGAGGCGCCGTAGATGTTGGCGTTCATCGCGGACAGCAGCGCGACCAGCACCACCACCTGCATGATCGTTCCGGCGGCGGGCACCCCGAGGTGGCTCAGCACGGTGACGTACGGGCCGTCGGCGACGACCTTCGGGTCCTTCCAGGAGACCAGGGTGACCACCAGGGCCATCGAGCCGATGTAGAAGATCGCGATCCGCCACACCGCGGTGCGCACGGCGTTGGCGACGTTCTTCTTGGGGTCGTCGGACTCGGCGGCGGCGATGGTGACGGTCTCCAGGCCGCCGTACGCGAAGACCGAGGCGAGCAGGCCGATGATCAGTCCGTCGACGCCGTTGGGCAGGAAGCCGCCCTGGCCGGTGAGGTTCGCCGTGCCGGGGGCGCCGGGGCCGATCACTCCGGCGATGCCGAGCCCGCCGAGGACCAGGAAGGCGATGATCGCGGCGACCTTGATCGCGGCGAACCAGAACTCGAACTCGCCGAAGTTCTTCACCGCGGTGAGGTTGCTGGCGCAGAAGAAGGCCATGAACAGGCCGACCCAGACCCAGGCGGAGACGCCGGGGATCCAGCCGTTGACGATCTTCCCGGCGGCGGTGGCCTCGGCGGCGACGCCGCAGCAGAGCATCACCCAGTACATCCAGCCGGCCGTGATCCCGGCCCAGGGGCCGATCTCCTTCTCGGCGTGCACCGAGAACGAGCCGGAGGCGGGGCGGGCGGCGGACATCTCGCCGAGCATTCTCATGATCAGCATGACCAGGAGGCCGGAGAGCACGAACGCCAGGATGATCGCCGGGCCGGCGGCCGCGATGCCGGCGCCGGAGCCGACGAAGAGGCCGGCGCCGATCACGCCGCCGAGGGCGATCATGGACAGGTGGCGCTGCTTCAGGCCGTGCGAGAGCTGCTGACCACCCGACGCCGGGGCCGACGAAGAGGCCGGCGCCGATCACGCCGCCGAGGGCGATCA
>NZ_JBIVVI010000146.1:0-11183 GCF_044757675.1 Kitasatospora sp. NPDC091257 | reverse complement strand
GGCCGGGGCCGCCCGGACCAGGGTCACGGGGCAGGACCGTGCCGCCGCCGTAGTTTCCGCCAGGCGACCCATCGCCTCCACCGACACGTCCACCACTCGAACGGGGTGTGCGTACCGAACCCCCGGAGCCGCCGGTGCCTCCGGAACCTCCACCGTTGGGGTAGACGGAAGTGTCGCCCCTACTGGCCGAACCGGGCGTTCCCGGCAGCACCACGTCCGTGGGAATCCCGTTCAGCGTCGTCGTCGCCGCGCTGTAGGCCTGCGCCAGCTTCTCCATCTGGAGAACGGCTTCCTGGTGCTCCTTCTCGACCTTCGCCTTGGCCAGGCTGAACTCCGTCGCCGTCACCCACTTGGGGTCGACCGTCTTCATGTAGGCATCGACGGACTGACCAACGGCGAGTTGGGGCACCTTCACCAGGTTCGACTGGCTGTTGTACTTGTCGACCGCCTGGATCTCCGTCTTCGGAGGCTCCGGCACGGCGACCTTGGCGGTACTGAGCGCCTCGCCGGCCTGGTGCATCGCGTCGCCGGCAGTCGTGGCGTGGTCGCCGATGATCTGCGCCGACTGCTGCAGGTTGTTCACCCAGGTCTTGAAGTTCTCGGCAGCCGGCCCTTCCCAGGTGACGTTTCCGACGTGCGACTTGAGCGCCGTACTCAGTTCCTTCAGCACCCGCCCGGCCGACTGCAGTTGGGTGCCGCGGCTGAGGATCGTCGTCGGATCCGTGCTGTCCACCATCTTGCGCAGGTGGGTGTGTTCCATTCCTTCGAAGTTCGTGCTGCCTGCCACTACTTGCTCCCCGTCTCCCCGTAGAACTCTCCCCGGACCGCCATCAGTACTTTCCGTCGCCCGACCCCGGTGCCGGTGTGGTGGCACCCACGTTCTTCGCGACGGCGTTCTGAGCGGCCGTCGTGTGGTCCTCGTTGGTTCCGTAGATGCTCGCCGTCCGCGAAACCGCCGTCTGCATCGCCTGGATCTGCGACGCGAGGTCCTTGTGCAGCTGTACGAGCTGGGCGTGCACCTTCTCGTAGGCGGCGGTCAGGGCCGTCGCCTCGGCGAACTCCGCGCTCGCGAAGCTCTTGCCCGTCAGCTTCTGCTCCTGGAGCTTGTACGGCGCCGCCGCCGAGCCCTCCATGGCGGCGAGCAGGGCCTCGACCTTGCCGGCGAAGGTCGTGAGCGTGTCGAGCTCGACCTGGACGTTCTGCTTGCCGAAGGCCGCCACCAGGTCATTGGCGCTGCCGTTCGTCTGCAGGGTGCTGACGAACGGAGCGAGGTCGACCCCACCCAGAGGCCACGGGAGCTTGTGCTCCAGCATGAACGGCGTCGCGTCGCCGGAAGGCGCCTGACCGTTCGGGTCGGTGCCCGCCGCGCTGGGCTCAGGATTCGCCGACGCGCTGGGCGCGGGGCTGGACGACGGGCTGGGCGCGGGACTCGCCGATGGGCTGGGCGAAGGATTCGCCGACGGACTGGGCGTAGCGCTCGGCGAAGGGTTCGCCGACGGCGTCGGCGTGGGACTGGGTGACGGACTCACCGAAGGAGTCGGCGTCCCCGGACTAGTTGCACCATTGCCTGCCACAGCAGTTCACCTCTCCCCCGTACGGCCCGCCGCGCCCGGGCCTCCCGGGCTGCCGCGTGCCGCAACACACCGTCAACTTCTGGTTCGTACCGTCCTGGTCGGAGCACCGACCGCCCTGTGGACGGTTTTCGCCTCCGTCATCGTAGCCACCACCCCTGTCGGCCCGGCAGGGACCTTGGCCCGCCCGTACGCGATCGGTACGAACTTGACACGTACGAGGCTGCCGCGGCGGCCCTGGGTAGACTGACCCGGTACGCCCCATCTGCCGCGCAATGTCGCACAGCAGCGACCCGAGGCCGCAGAACGGACGTGACCGCGTGAGCTCTTCCGACGTCTCTCCTTCCCCCTGGTGGGCCCGTGCCGCGCGGCCCGCGCGGCCGCCGGTGCCGGTGGCGCTGATGGTGCGGGCGGCGGTGGGCATGGCGGTGCCGTTGATGGTGGGGCTGCTGACGCACCGGCTGGATCTGGGGGTGTTCGCCGGGCTCGGGGCGATGCACGCGACGATGAACGACCGGGTCGAGCCGGGCAGGCTGCGGGCCGCCCGGATCGGGACGGCGGTCCTCGCCTCGGCGCTCGGCATGCTGATCGGCACCGCGCTTCAGCACGCCGACGTGGACGGTCTCGTCCTGGGTGTCGCGTTGACGCTGACCGCCTTCGTCTCCGGCGCGCTGAGCGCGACGGGTCCGCGCGGTTCGGCGGCCGGGATGCTGCTGCTGGTGTCGGCCGCGCTGGGCAGCGGGATGCCGCTGCCGCGGCCGTGGTGGGCGGCGGCGCCGATGCTGCTGGTCGGGGCGGCGTTCGTGGTGCTGTTGGGGCTGCCGGCGGGTGCGCCGAACCGGCCCGCCGCGGATCCGCGCAACCGGGCGCTGGCCGCCGCGTACGACGCGCTCGGCCGTACGCTCGCCGATCTGGGCGGGCCGCGGGCGGGGGTCTCGCGCCAGGTGCTGACGGCCCGTCTGAATCAGCTCCAGGACCTCCTCGGCACGCACCGGCGGAGCCGACAGAACCGGCGGAGCCGCCGGACCAAACAGGACCACCGGACCAAACAGGACCACCGGACCGCACAGGACCGCCGGACCGCACAGGACCGCCGCGGCCGGATGTACGAGGCCGCCCTCGCCGCCACCGAGGCGGCGACCGGTCTGGTGTGGGCCCGCCGTCCGGTCCCGCCGGCGGTGGCCGAGGTGCCGAACCGGCTGGCGGCCGCCGTGCGGCAGGGCGGCGGCGAGGTCGCCGTACCCGACTGGCGGCCGGACACCCCGTCGCGGCAGGCCCTGGACGTGGCCCTGCGCGCCGCCGCCGACACGGTGGCCGGCCGCGACACCCGGCTCGGTACCGCGCCCGCGCCGCCGCCGGATCCGTGGCGGCTGCGGGCGCGGCTGCTGTCGCGGGGTTCGGTCCGGTACGGGCTTCGCGTCGCGCTGTGCATCGCGGTCGGTTCGGCGGTCACCGCCAACTACCCGCTCAGCAAGAGCTACTGGGTGCCGATGACGATCGCCTTCGTGCTCAAGCCGGATCTCGGGTCGGTGTTCCTGCGCGCGGTGAGCCGTTCGGTCGGCACGGTGCTCGGGGTGGCCGTGACCGCGGCGCTGCTCACGGCCGCCACCGACGAGTGGGCGCTGACCGCGATGGCCGCGGGCTGCGTGGCCCTGCTCCCGTACGCGACGGCGGCGCACTACGGGTTGAACACCGTGGTGATGACGCCGATGGCGCTGGTCCTGCTCCAGCTCGGCGGGCAGAGCGGTGCCGCCGAGTTCTGGCCGCGGGTCCTGGACACCGTGCTGGCCAGCGCGATCGTCCTGCTCTTCGGCTACCTGCTGTGGCCGGAGCGCCCGCGCCATCGGATCGAGCCCAGGCTGGTCGACGCGACGACGGCGCTGCGGGCCTACCTCGACGCCGTCGTCCAGGACGCCACCACCGCCACCATCGGCGCCGGCGACACCGGCGACACCGGCGACACCACCGTCCGGAACGGCAACGCCCAGGTGTGGCTGCGCCGCTCGGCCTACCGGTCGCTGGCGGACGCCCGCCGGGAGGTCCAGCAGGGCCTGGCGGAGCCGCCGCCCACCGGCCGGCTGGCCGAGCGGTGGCTGCCGGCTACGGCGGCGCTGGAGCGGCTGGGCGGCGCGGTGGCGGCCTTCGCCGCGCAGATCCGGTACGGCGGCCGGCTGCCGGACCCGGGGGAGGTGGGCCGGGTGCGGCGCGCGCTGGACGAACTGACCGCCGCCGCCCGGGCGCACCGCCCGCCGACGACCCCGGCGGCCCGTCCGACCGCCCCGCACGACCCGGCGCGCAGTGCGCTGGGCCGTGCGGCGGAGGAGCTCGAAACGCTCCTCGGCGGCCACCCCGGCAGGTGATCCGGCTCGGACCGCGCCGACGAGCGACCCGGCTCGGGCCGCCCCGACCGGCAGCCCGACCGGCAGCCCGACCAGTCCGACCAGCAGCCCGACCGGCAGCCCGACCAGTCCGACCAGCAGCCCGACCGGCGACCCGCCTCAGACCTGCTCGGCCAGCTCCAGCCAGCCCATCTCCAGCTCCTCCTTCTCCTCCCGGACGGCGCGCAGCTGCGCGTCCAGCTCCGCGACCTTGGAGAAGTCGGCGGCGTGCTCGGCGAGTTGGGAGTGCAGCTTGGACTCCTTCTCGTCCAGCTTGGCGATCTGCCGCTCCAGCTTCTGCATCTCCTTCTTCGCCGCCCGCAGGTCCCCGCCGGACAGCGCGGGGGCACCGCCCTCGGCACCCGGGCCACCTGCGGCACCCGCACCGGCCGAACCCGCGCCACCCGCGCCCGCCGGAGCGGCAGCGGGAGCCGCGGCGGCCATCCTGGCCCGGCGCTCCAGGTACTCGTCCACGCCGTTCGGCAGCATCCGCATCTTCCGGTCGCCGAGCAGCGCGTGGACGGTGTCCGTGGTGCGCTCGATGAAGAAGCGGTCGTGGCTGATGACGATCATCGAGCCGGGCCAGCCGTCGAGCAGGTCCTCCAGCTGGTTGAGCGTCTCGATGTCCAGGTCGTTGGTGGGCTCGTCCAGGAACAGCACGTTGGGCTCGTCCATCAGCAGCCGCAGCAGCTGGAGCCGGCGCCGCTCGCCGCCGGACAGGTCGCCGACCGGCGTCCACTGCTTGTCCTTGCCGAAGCCGAACTGCTCGCACAGCTGGCCGGCGCTCATCTCCCGGCCCTTTCCGAGGTCGACCCGCGAGCGGACCTGCTCGACGGCCTGGAGCACCCGGGTCGCCGGGTCCAGCTCGGCGACCTCCTGCGACAGGTAGGCCAGCCGCACGGTCTTGCCGACCTTGATGACGCCCGACGCCGGCTGGACGTCGCCCTCGGAGGTGTACGCGTCGCGCAGCGCGCGCAGCAGCGAGGTCTTGCCGGCGCCGTTGACGCCGAGCAGGCCGATCCGCTCGCCGGGGCCGAGCTGCCAGGTGATGTTCTCCAGCAGCAGCTTCGGGCCGGCCGTGACGGTCACGCCCTCCAGGTCGAAGACCGTCTTGCCGAGCCGCGCGTTGGCGAACTTCATCAGCTCGGACGTGTCGCGCGGGTCCGGCACGTCCGCGATCAGGGCGTTGGCGGCCTCGATCCGGTAGCGCGGCTTGGAGGTGCGGGCGGGGGCGCCGCGGCGCAGCCAGGCCAGCTCCTTGCGGGCCATGTTCTGGCGCTTCTGCTCCTCGACGGCCTCGATCCGGGAGCGCTCGGCGCGGGCGAAGACGTAGTCGGAGTAGCCGCCCTCGTACTCGTGCACCTCGCCGCTCTGGACGTCCCACATGCGGGTGCAGACCTGGTCGAGGAACCACCGGTCGTGGGTGACGCAGACGAGCGCGGAGCGGCGCTTCTGGAGGTGCTCGGCGAGCCAGTTGATGCCCTCGACGTCGAGGTGGTTGGTGGGCTCGTCGAGGACGATCAGGTCGGGCGAGCCGAGCAGCAGCTTGGCGAGCGCGATCCGGCGGCGCTCGCCGCCGGAGAGCGGGCCGATGACGGTGTCCAGGCCGTCGGCGAAGCCGGGCAGGTCGAGGCCGCCGAAGAGGCCCTCGATGATGTCGCGGATGCGGGCGTCGCCGAGCCACTCGTGGTCGGCCCGGTCGGCGATCACCTCGTGCCGGATGGTGGCCGTCGGGTCGAGCGAGTCGTGCTGGGTGAGGACGGCCATCTGGAGGCCGCCGGAGTGGGTGATCCGGCCGCCGTCGGGTTCCTCCAGCTTGGCGAGCATCCGGATCAGGGTGGTCTTGCCGTCGCCGTTGCGGCCGACGACGCCGATCCGGTCGCCCTCGCTGACGCCCAGGCTGACCGCGTCCAGCAGGGCGCGGGTGCCGTAGACCTTCGTGACGGACTCGATGGTGGCGAGGTTGACGGCCACGTGTGCTGCGCTCCTGGGTTCGGCGGTCGCGGGGCGGTCCGCCGCTCAACGGCCGGGTGCCCCTGTCGGGACACCCCGATCTCTCCAGCCTAATGGGCCCGCCGGAGCGCCCTCACCGCGTCGGTCCGCCGGGGACGCCCCGGCACCGGTCCGTGGGTGGCGCCCTCACCGCGTCAGTCCACCAGGGAGGCCCCCGGCACCGGTCCGTGGGTGGCGTGCGCGGTCCGGCAGGTGCCGGAGGCCCGCAGCGCCCCGGCCACCGCGGCGGCGGCGTCGGCGTCCTTGACCAGGAAGGCGCAGGTCGGCCCGGAGCCGGAGACCAGGGCCCCGAGCGCGCCCGCCTCGGTGCCGGCGCGCAGGGTGGCGGCGAGTGCGGGGCGCAGCGAGAGCGCGGCGGGCTGGAGGTCGTTGGCGAGCGCGTCGGCCAGGGCGACGGCGTCACCGTGGGCGAGGGCGTCGAGCAGCGCCGGGTCGGCGTCCGGGGTGGGCACGTCGGTGTCGCTGGAGCCGGTGCCGGCCTCCTCGCGCAGCCGGTCGCACTCGCGGAACACGGCGGGGGTGGACAGGCCGCCCTCGGCGACCGCGAAGACCCAGTGGAAGGTGCCCCCGGTGGTCAGCGGCTCCAGGATCTCG
The DNA here is from genome assembly GCF_044757675.1 of Kitasatospora sp. NPDC091257. Classification (NCBI taxonomy): domain Bacteria; kingdom Bacillati; phylum Actinomycetota; class Actinomycetes; order Kitasatosporales; family Streptomycetaceae; genus Kitasatospora; species Kitasatospora sp. NPDC091257. Next base: position 4,627 of record NZ_JBIVVI010000146.1, on the reverse strand, counting down.
CCCCGGCCGCGGCCGAGCGCGACGCCGCCGAGCAGGGCGAACGGCACGTCGGAGCCGAGTTCGGCGGCCAGTTCCAGCAGCACCGGCAGCGGGGTGTCCAGCTGCCAGAGCGCGTCGCAGGCGACCAGCGCCGCCGCGCCGTCGGCGCTGCCGCCGGCCATGCCGCCGGCCACCGGGATGGCCTTGGCGATGTGCAGGTGCACGCCCGGGTCGGCGATGCCGTGGTGGGCGGCGAGCAGCCGGGCGGCGCGGGCGGCGAGGTTGCTGTCGTCGAGCGGGACGACGGCGGCGTCCGGGCCGGAGCAGCTCAGTGTCACGCCTTCCCCGGCGGTGGCGGTGACCTCGTCCCCGAGGGCGACCGCGAAGAAGACGTTGGCCAGGTCGTGGAAGCCGTCGGCGCGCAGGCCGCCGACCCCCAGCTGGACGTTGACCTTGGCCGGTACCCGTACGGTGATCACACGGCGTCCTTGGCGGGCTTGTGCTCGGCGATCGCGGCGAACTGCTCGACCGTCAGCATCTCGCCGCGCAGCTTGTGGTCGATGCCGGCCGCCGCGAGCGCCTGCTCGGCCCCGGCGGCGGAGCCCGCCCAGCCGGCCAGCGCGGCGCGCAGGGTCTTGCGCCGCTGGGCGAACGCGGCGTCGACGACCGCGAACACCTCCTCGCGGCTGGCGGTGGTCCTCGGCGGCTCGCGGCGGATCAGCGAGACCAGCCCGGAGTCGACGTTGGGGGCGGGCCAGAAGACGTTCCGCCCGATGGCGCCGGCCCGCTTCACGTCGGCGTACCAGTTGGCCTTGACCGACGGGACGCCGTACACCTTGTTGCCCGGCTTGGCGGCGAGCCGGTCGGCGACCTCGCTCTGCACCATCACCAGGGTCCGCTCGATGCTGGGGAAGGTCGCCAGCATGTGCAGCAGGACGGGCACGGCGACGTTGTACGGGAGGTTGGCGACCAGCGCGGTGGGCGCGGGCCCGGGCAGCTCGGTGACCTCCATGGCGTCGCTGAACACCAGGTCGAAGGAGTCCGCCTTGCCCGGCATCCGGGCGGCGACGGTGTCCGGCAGGTGCCGCGCCAGCACCGGGTCGATCTCGACCGCGGTGACGTGCCGCGCCACCTCCAGCAGTGCCAGGGTGAGCGAGCCGAGCCCGGGCCCGACCTCCACCACCGTGTCCTGCTCCGTCACGTCGGCGGCCCGGACGATCCGCCGCACGGTGTTGCCGTCGATGACGAAGTTCTGCCCGCGCTGCTTGGTCGGCTTCACGCCGAACGCGGCGGCCAGCTCCCGGATGTCGGCGGCGCCCAGAAGGTGGCTGTCAGGGGTGGGGTCGGTGGTGCTCACGCGCCAAGGATACGGGCGCGGGGGCCGCCGTCCGGACGCGCCGATCCGGACGGGCCCCGGCCTCGGGCTCAGTACCCGAAGGCCCTGGCGGTGTTCGCCGCGACGGCCGTGCACAGCTCGTCCTCGGCCAGGCCCAGGGTGGCGGCCATCGAGCGGACCGTGACCGGGATCAGGTACGGGGCGTTCGGGCGGCCGCGGTAGGGGTGCGGGGTGAGGAACGGGGCGTCGGTCTCGACCAGGATCCGGTCCAGCGGGGTGGCGAGCAGGGCGTCGCGCAGCGGCTGGTTGGCCTTGAAGGTGACCGGGCCGGCGAAGGAGAGGTACCAGCCGTGCTCGGCGCAGACCTCGGCCATCCCGGCGTCGCCGGAGTAGCAGTGGAAGACCGTCCGCTCCGGGGCGCCTTCGGCCAGCAGGACGGCGATGACGTCCTCGTGGGCGTCGCGGTCGTGGATGACCAGGGCCTTGCCGTGCCGCTTGGCCATCTCGATGTGGCGGCGGAACGACTCCTTCTGGATCTCCACGCCCTCCGGCCCGGTGCGGAAGTAGTCCAGGCCGGTCTCGCCGACCGCCACCACCTGCGGGAGGGCGGCGAGCCGGTCGATCTCGGCGAGCGCCTCGTCCAGCGCGGCGGCGCCGCCGGCCTTCCGCTGCTGCCCGGACCAGCCGTCGGCGTCGCCGAGGAAGATCCGCGGCGCCTCGTTCGGGTGCAGGGCGACGGCCGCGTGCACCTGCTCGTACTGGGCCGCCAGTTCGGCGGCCCAGCGCGAGCCGGGCACGTCGCAGCCCACCTGGACCACCGTGGTGACGCCGACCGAGGCGGCCTTCGCCAGGCCCTCGGCCGGGGTGCCGGACTGCATGTCGAGGTGGGTGTGCGAGTCGGCCACCGCCACGGCCAGGGGTTCCGGCAGCGGCGGCGGGGTCGACCGGGCGTCGTCCTTGGCGGCCATGTCAGGCGGTCGGCTTCTCTTCGAGGCGCGGGAAGAGGATCTCGCCCTTGGTGACGGTGGCACCGACGGGCAGCCGGCCCCAGTCGGCCGCGGTGGCGACGGTCTGCGCGCCGAGCGCGCCCAGCCCGGCGGCCTCGGCGCCCAGCGAGGCCCACAGCTTCTCGGCGGTGGACGGCATCACCGGGTTGAGCAGCACGGCGGTGGCGCGCAGCGCCTCGGCGGCGGTGTAGAGGATGGTGGCCAGGCGGGCCTGCCCCTCCTCGGACTCGTCCTTGGCGACCTTCCACGGCTCCTGCGTGGTGAGGTAGCCGTTGACCTGCTTGACGAACTCGAAGATCGCCGCGAGGCCGCCGGCGAAGTCCAGCTCCTCGCCGATCTTCAGGTCGGCGGCGGCGACCGCCGCGGTCAGCCCGTCCGCGACGGCCTGCTCGGCGTCACCGGCGGCGGTGGCGGCGGGCAGCACCCCGTCGAAGTACTTGCCGACCATCGCGGCGACCCGGGAGGCCAGGTTGCCGAAGTCGTTGGCCAGCTCGGAGGTGTACCGGGCGGTGAAGTCCTCCCAGGAGAACGAGCCGTCGGTGCCGAACGGGATCGCCCGCAGGAAGTAGTAGCGGTACGCGTCCACGCCGAAGTGCGAGGTCAGGTCGGTGGGCGCGATGCCGGTCAGGTTGGACTTGGACATCTTCTCGCCGCCGACCATCAGCCAGCCGTTGGCGACGACCCGCTTGGGCAGCGGCAGCCCGGCGGCCATCAGCATGGCGGGCCAGATGACGGCGTGGAAGCGGAGGATGTCCTTGCCGACCAGGTGGACCGAGGCGGGCCACAGCTCGGCGAAGCGCTCCGGGTCGCTGCCGTAGCCGGCCGCGGTGATGTAGTTCTGCAGCGCGTCCACCCACACGTACAGGACGTGCTTCTCGTCCCAGGGCAGCGGGACGCCCCAGTCGAAGGTGGAGCGGGAGATCGAGAGGTCCTTGAGGTCCTGCTCGACGAAGCGCAGCACCTCGTTGCGGGCCGAGGCGGGCTGGATGAAGTCCGGGTTCGCCGCGTAGAACTCCAGCAGCCGCGGGCCGTAGGCGGAGAGGCGGAAGAAGTAGTTCTCCTCCTCCAGCCACTCGACCGGCCGCTTGTGCACGGTGCAGAGCTTCTCGTCCGCGGTCGCGCCGTCGAGCAGCTCGGCCGGGAGCTTGAACTCCTCGCAGCCGACGCAGTACGGGCCGGAGTAGCCGCCCTTGTAGATCTCGCCCTTGTCGTACAGGTCCTGGACGAACTCCTGCACCCGGGCGGTGTGCCGCTCCTCGGTGGTGCGGATGAAGTCGTCGTTGGCGATCTCCAGGTGCTCCCAGAGCGGCTTCCAGGCCTCCTCGACCAGCTTGTCGCACCACTGCTGCGGGCTGACGCCGTTCGCCTCGGCGGTCCGCATGATCTTCTGACCGTGCTCGTCGGTGCCGGTCAGGTACCACACCTTCTCGCCGCGCTGGCGGTGCCAGCGGGTGAGGACGTCGCCCGCCACGGTGGTGTACGCGTGGCCCAGGTGCGGGCGATCGTTGACGTAGTAGATCGGGGTGGAAACGTAGTACGCCGGGGCGGTCGCCCCGGTGGTGCTGTGGTCTGCAGTGGCCGCCATGGTCGGAAAGCTTAGTCGGGCGCGCGGACCGCCCTCGACCGAGTTGTTCCCGGCCGGGGGCGGTCCCTCCTCGTCGCCCCGGTGTCAGCCCAGCAGCCGCGACCAGAACCGGGCCCAGCGTCCGCGCGGCCGGACGGGCTCGGCCACCGGGGGCGGCCCGGCCGGCTCGGCGTGCGCCGGGTAGCCGGGGGCGTGCTGCCACTGCTGGTCGGCGGTGGCCACCCGGCCCTCGCGCATGATCCGCACGGTGTGGCCGCCGCACCCCGGGCAGGTCGGCTTGAGCAGCGGGGACGGCACCCGGACGCCGTTGGCGTGGTACTCGAACACGACGTGGCCGTCCTTGGCCACGTGGTGCTCGATGTCGTACGCCTGCTCCCAGCCGTACCCGCAGCGCAGGCACGCGAAGGAGTAGGCCTCCCGTACGGTTTCGACGGGAGTGTGCGGCCGGCCGGCCAGACCGGCGGTGCTCAGTGCGTTGCCACTGCGCGGGCTACCGACAACATCGCTCATGGCCGTCTCCCAGCGCCCGCCGGACGCTCGCCCGGCTGGGTCTTTCCCTTCCAGGAAATGCCCGGACATCCCCGGGTGACGCCCCACTTGTGAAGACTTGGATGCCGGTTGGGGAGCCCTATACGAAGGGCCTCCCCGGGACCGAAAACCGCGACCGAAGCTTCAGCTCAGCGGGTGTTTACCGGGGCCTTCCCTCCACGGTACGACTCC